>DATGDI010000174.1:0-4013 GCA_035310965.1 Methanomicrobiales archaeon | reverse complement strand
TTAAGTGCTATAATATGGTTGTTTCTAAAACAGGGCAAATATCAACGATTAGATAGTTCAGAGCCTGCAGCTGCACCCGGCTGCACCTGCCCTTCTCCAGGGAAGAAACCGGATGCACCCGGCCTCGGTGAGCGAGGGGTGGCTGCCCTGATTACGGAACGCTTTTATCCACCCCTCTTTATATCTTATTCAATTTAAGGAAGCGGAGGATTGGAATGGCACTGAGGGACGAGAAGTTCTCCATACCCGAGGAACTGATCATCGAGGATCTCGCCGGGCAGGACCATCGGATCCGCCAGAACGCCCTGGATCTCCTGAACGTGATGACCTGGTACGACTGGGACCCGACGAAGTTCGTCGCCTCCGGGGGGGGCCAGGCCCTCATCTCCTGCCTCGAGGACCCGGACGAGGAGGCCAGGAGGCTCGCGGCCTTCCTCGTCGGGTATGTCGCCGAGGCCTGCGGCGTCGAGAGCTCCGGTGTCGCGAGCGCCGTTCCCCTCCTCATGAAGCTCTTCGACGGCTCCTCCGCCTCCCTCTCGAAGAAGATCCTCTCCCGGGGCTCGAGGAACCTCCGGGTCGCCGCGGGAAACACCCTCGTGAAGATCGGCACCCCCGCGGTCGAGGCCTTGACCGTCGCCCTCCACAACCCGAACAAGGACGTGCGGTTCAACGCGGCGAGGGCCCTCGGGGAGATCCGTGACCCGAGGGCCGTGGAGTCCCTCCTCGACCTCCTGCGCGACCAGAACCGCACCGTCAGGCTCGCGGCCGCCCGGGCCCTCGGGTTCCTCAAGGACGTCCGGGCCGTGGAGCCCCTCTCCCACACCCTGGGCGACAGGGCACGGATGGTCAGGAACTATGTCGCCTGGGCGCTGGGCGAGATCGGCGACGAGAGGGCGGTCCCCGCCCTCCAGAAGGCCTACAAGCACTCCCTCATGGAGGGGGACCTCTCGGGCCAGTTCGCCATCAACGCGGCCCTCGAGGAGATCGAGAGCTCGAGGTACCGGAAGTACCGGGAATAGGGGCGATGGCCCTACCCCTTTTTCCGGGATCGTCTTCGTCCGGTCGTCTATTTTCCCGCTTCCCATCCCGTTCCCTTATCCGGTGGTGGCTCGACATGTCCCCTTCACGGAACTTTCCCGGGTGAGGCCGGAATATGTCGCCCCTCCAGACCCGGCAATTCGGGAAGAACGGCCCCCCCGTCACCATCGTCGGGCTGGGCGGGGAGGGCGTTCTCCGCAGCCACGGGAGGAACGCCCAGGCCCGGCCGGTCATCGAGGAGGCGGTCTCCCAGGGAATCACCTACTTCGACTCGGCCCGGGCCTATGACGAGAGCGAGCTGTACCTCGGGAGGTTCTGGGAGGCGAAGGCAGGCCAGAGGTCCCGGGTCTTCCAGACATCGAAATCGGCCCGGCGGGACTATGCCGGCGCATGGGCCGATCTCGAGACCTCCCTCCGGAACCTCCACACAAGCCACCTGGACCTCTGGCAGATGCACGACCTGAGGAATGCGGAAGACCTGAAGACCCTTGAGGGCTCCTCGGGTGCCCTTGACGCCTTCCTGGAGGCACGGCGGCAGGGGAAGGCGAGGCATATCGGGGTCACGGGCCACGAGGATCCGGCGATCCTCACCCACGCGGTGGAAAACTGGCCCGTGGACTCGGTGCTCCTCCCTGTGAATCCCATCGAGGGGGTTCTCGGCGGGTTCCTGGACGGGACCCTTCCTGCGGCCCTCAGGAAGGGAATCGCCGTCATCGGGATGAAGGTCCTCGGGGCGGGGAACTTCCTCGCCCCCACGGGCGGGATCACGGCGGAGCTCCTGATCCGCTACGCCCTCTCCCGGCCGGTCACCCTCATTATCGTCGGGTGTTCCCTACCGCTCGAGGTCCTCACCCTCGCCTCCCTGGGGAGGGATTTCATCCCGCTCCCCGAGGACGACCAGCGCCGGCTCGAGGAAAGGTTCGCCCCGTACGCGAGGGACCTCGCCTTTTACCGGGCGTGACCTGAAAGATCGGGAACAATCAAACCTTCCCGGCCCCCGGGGCACGCGCGGTTTGCTTTTTCCGAGAAGGTTGGCTCGCTCTTCGGGAGACCGACCGATCAGGCAGGTGATCGGAGATGAGGGAAAGGGGTCGTTACCTTTTCAGGGTCTCGAGGAACCCGAGGACTTCCCCGATGTCCGGCACGCTGTGGATGGGGTAGACCTTCACGAAGACCGCGGTCTGTCTTTCGTCGACGATGACATTCGCCCGCTCGGCAAAGCCGTTCGCGTCTCGGAAGAGACCGTACATCTGAGCGACCTTCCCGTGGGGCCAGAAGTCACAGAGGAGCCGGGTGTCCGTGATCTTCAGGCTTTCGGCCCAGGCCTTCTTGCAGGGGACCGAGTCCACGCTGATCCCGACTGCGACGGTGTTCAGGGACCCGAGGGCCTGCCGGTTCTCCTCGAGGGACTTCATCTGCCCCGCGCAATAGGCAGTCCAGGCCAGGGGATGGAAGGAGAGGAGCACCCGCTTTCCCGACTGCTCGAGGAGGTCGAAGGTCTTGTCGTTCTGGTCCTTGATGGAGAAGTTCGGGGCGATGTCTCCCGGCTGGATCATCCGCGGCTGGTCCATCGTATCACTGCCTGATCTTCCTGCAATATCCTATATAGAGCCTTCGCAGTCTCCGGGTGCCGGCCGGCCCGCGGCTCACGCCTTCCCGGCTTTCCTTGCGAGGAGGGCCTCCTTCACGGCCTCTGCATGGCCCTTCACGCTCACCCGGCGCCAGACCTCCACGATCTTTCCCTCGGGATCGATGAGGAAGGTGTCCCGCTCGGTCCCGAGGATCTCCTTCCCGAAGAAGATCTTCGGCTTCCAGGCATCGTAGGCAGTGATGGCGCGGTGATCGGGATCCGAGAGGAGGAGCACCGTGAGGTCGTGCTTCTCGGCGAACTTCACGTGGCTCTCGGGCGAATCGGTGGACACCCCGAGGACCTGGGCCCCGAGGGAGGCGAACTCCTCAAGGGCCTTCGAGAACTGGATGGCCTCGAGGGTGCAGCCCGGAGTGTTGTCCCGGGGGTAGAAGTAGAGCACCACCCACTTCCCGCGGTAGTTTTCCAGGCAGACCTCCTTACCCCCGGCATCAGGGAGGCAGAAAGAGGGGGCCTGCCTTCCGGCGAAGGGATCTGTTTCGGCAGCCATAAAGATCAGGATGGGATGATCCCGGAGGGACATAAGGATTGCCTCCCGCTTGGTTCCGGCACCAGCTGTTGAGGCCAGGAACCCTTGCCCGGCATTGATATGCCGGAAATCCAACCCATCCCTGGGATGGATGGTTTCATGGACGGATTCATGCAGGCTGCCATTGGAGAGGCAAGAAGGGGACTCGCAGAAGGCGGCATCCCCATTGGCTCGGTGCTCGTCATCGGCGGAAGAATCGTGGGGCAGGGTCACAACCGCAGGGTGCAGCAGGGAAGCCCCACCCTGCACGCCGAGATGGACTGCCTTGAACATGCGGGCCGCCTCCGGCCCTCTGACTACCGGCGGGCGATCCTGTACTCGACCCTTTCTCCGTGCGACATGTGCAGCGGGGCAGCCCTCCTGTACGGGATCCCGAAGATCGTGATCGGCGAAAACAGGACCTTCCGGGGACCGGAGGAGTACCTCCGCTCGCGGGGGGTGGAGCTGGTCATCCTGGATGACGGGGAGTGCATCCGCATGATGCGTGATTTCATCGCCGCAAGACCGGATCTGTGGAAGGAGGACATCGGCGAGGAATAGGGGTTGTAAAAACGAGGAGATACCCCCGGGCGGATTCGAACCGCCGTCGCCGGCTCCAAAGGCCTGCATGATTGACCGCTACACCACGGGGGTGCCTGATGATTAGACTATTACTCTTCTCATTTCCCGATTCGGAGAAATGACACTTTATATTCATTCTCGGAACGGATAAAAAGATTTACCGGGGAATACCGGTCCCGATGGAGTAAAACAATGCTCCGAGGAAAGTTAAAAATGCGATTACGATGACGAATATCA
>DATGDI010000173.1:0-4173 GCA_035310965.1 Methanomicrobiales archaeon | reverse complement strand
ATGCGGCGGAAACCGCAGCTCCCAGGGAGAGGGCCACGAGCATGATCATGACGATGGTTCTCATTATCTCATCCCCGTCAATTAATATTTTAATTGTTTTCAATTGTATATATAGATTTCTGTTACATGATTCGCTGGATATCTTCAATAATAATGATTTTAAATTGTTATTAACTGTAAAAACAGGATATAACCGTTTAAATTCGTTATTGTGTCTTGAGGATTAATGGCATCATTCATTCCACCAATAAATCGATAAAATACCAGGATTAATCATGAATCCTTGATTTACAGTGGGTAATATTTATAATGTACAACAAGATCGAAGAGATCAACCGGCGGAGGTCGGATGCGGCAGTTCCCATCACGACCCCATGCGATCGGCGTCCCTGCCAGGTGCATTCCTCGTGAAGGGAAACCGGATCCCCCGCAACTCGAATGAACCCATCAGAGAAGAATCAGGGGGGGGGAGTGAGGAGAGCTGGAGAGGATCCTCCCCGAATAACCCGCCCACCGATCCTCCTCTGTTCTGGCTCCTCTCAGCTATACGGAAAAAGAGATCGGGGTCACTGCCCCTGATTCAGCTTATCTTGATCTTCGGAGGTGGAACCGGGGTGGCCCCGACGCCGGGGAGGGGTGTTTCACCGGGATTCAGGGGCCGGACACCGGCATCGGAGAGGAACACCTCCAGGAAGGTGCTGGCGGGGTTGGCATCATCGGCATCCGCATCGACCCTGATGGTGTAGTATCCCGTCCCGCGGCCCGCAAGGGGTATGCTCGCCGCGTCGGTGGTCGTGACGTTGGAAACCGTCCGGAGCGGCTGGAAGAGGTGATCCCATCTCATGGTCCCGTACTCTGCGATCATGACATCCTCCGAGATGGATTCCAGGCCATTATAGGTGAGGCTCCACCGGATATCGGCACTCGTCAGCGAGCCGGCATTCGTCAGCTGGAGATTTTCGATGGACAGGTGGTAAGGTATCATGAGGGTGTTCGCCGAATTGTTGGGCAGCGACGTGAAGTAGGCCTCCGGGATCTTCAGGGGGAAGGTGCTGTCCTGCATGCTGATCTTCGAGGCAGGGTCGAAGACGCTGATGCTCCCGTCCTTGAGTACCCGGAGCGTGATGGTGGACTGCCACACCTGGCCGAGCTGGACGGTCCCGATGCTGAAATTGAGATTCCGGTTCCGGGTGATCCATTGGTCGGTGGAATTGTAGCTCGCCGGGTATCCCGGGAGGTGGGCGAGGGAGGTATTCCAGGAGTCGACCAGGGTGGAGTGTCCGTCGATGAAGACGTAACTGTACACCTGGTCACCGGGGGTTACGTTGCCGTTCACCGTAATGCTCTGGAAGGAGAGGTTCATCCCGGTATTCACCCCGGCCGTGTCCTTGAGGGACCCCGCGATGTCGGTGTAGACTCCCGCGAGCATGTCGGCCGTCGGCGCATAGTAGTACCTGCCCCCGGTCTGGGTCGCGAGGGACTGCAGGGAGGCCTGGCCCCCCGAGGAAATGCCCTGGGCAAAGCCGATGGTGAAGATCTTGATGTTATTCGCCCTTGCATACTGGGCCATGTTCTGCTGGGTGTTGTTCGTGATCTCAGCGAACTTCATCCAACGGGTGTCGAGATCGCTGTAACTCGACGGGGTGGTGGGCCAGCTGGAGGAGTAGGATCTCACCGCCAGGGGATCGCCGTACCAGTTATAATCGCCGTCGGAAAGCAGGATGAGGGCCTTCACCACGTTGGGCCTGCCCCGGCTCATCATCTGATCGATGGCCACCTTCAGGACATATCGCATGGGAGTGTACCCGCCCGGCACGAGACGGGGGATCTCGTTGTTGATGGCTGCCTGGCTGGAGGTAAGGTTCAGGTCCGTGGTGGCATAATCGCTGTACGTCCGGTTATTTCCCGGGTAATTCGCGAGGGCGTATGCGGCGTCATCGCTGGAATCGCCGTCCCTGCCCGTGTTGGAGCTCGCCGTGACGTCCGTCCTCCCCTTCCCCCCGAAGGAGACGAGCCCGAGCCGGTCCTTGGAGTAATCGAGCTTGGAACTGAAGATCTGGGATGCCCCGATGACACTGACGGCCCGATCCGGGAGATCCTCGGACATCGATCCCGACCGGTCGGACAGGAGCATCACGTCGATGGGCTTCGGCTGGAGGGCCCACCCGTCCCCGGTCACCTTCACCATGACATCCACCGTCTCGTTCACCCGGACCGTCGCGGGGGTGACCCAGCTCTGTACCGTGAGGTAGGGATAATTCAGGTACGAGAGGGTGAGCTGTCTCGTGACCGAGGACCACCGGGCCTCGACCACGGCGCTCCCGGTCGCGGTGGCATTGTAGCCCGGGGCGCTGAAGTCGGTGCTGAAGGCGCCGGGGTGGAAGGTGGCGACGGCCTCCCCTTCCATGTTCGAGGTCACGACGATGTCCGTTCCGGTGGAGTTCGTGCTGTCGACCCCGTTCTCGAGGACCGGGGACATGGTCTGGTTGGCGAGCGGGCTCGTGGAGAGCGAGCTGAACCTGAACCTGACCGTCTCTCCCCCGACCGGGTTCCCCTTCGAGTCCGTTACTCTCATGGTGAGGAGGGAGGTGATATCGTCCTTCACGTCCCGGCTCGCCATGGTGAGGGGGCTCGCGGTAAGGAGGGCATCCGTCGCGGTCCCGCTGACGAATTCCACCTTCGGGGAGGTCGTTACCGAGTGGTTGTTCGCCGCCGTCGCGGTGAGGATGTAGACGCCGGCGACGTCCTTGGGCCCGTAGGTGATGATCACCATCCCGTTCTTGTTCGTGGTGAGGGACATCGACTCCCCGGGCACGCTTGTCGTGACTTCCACCGGCTGGTTCATGGTGGGATACCC
Source organism: Methanomicrobiales archaeon (assembly GCA_035310965.1). GTDB lineage: Archaea > Halobacteriota > Methanomicrobia > Methanomicrobiales > JACTUA01 > JACTUA01. The sequence continues at coordinate 1,316 of DATGDI010000173.1, read as the reverse complement.
GAACTCGTCAAGGAAGGTGAAACCGATGGTAAACTGCCCGGTCTTCACCGTCGTATAGGGGTAGGGGGTACCCCCCGGGGATACGAGGGACGCGGCCGAGAAGGGCCGGGCCTGGGATAGTCCGGTAATGGTTACGATTTTCATCGGAAGGGGCGACGGGGGCGTGATGGTGATGGAATTGGTGCCCGGCGGATCCACGAAATACAGGACGGTCGCGTATCCCGAGGCATTCACGGGCACGGTGATGGATTTTACCGAGGAGCCACCGGATTGAAAACCGGAAATACCCCGGGAGGATGCATCGAATTTCACGGTCTCCACGACATTCCGGTTATCCACCGGGTTCCCGTATCTGTCCCTGACGAGGACGGCGATGGGGGTCGCGGTCCTCACCTGCACCTGGCCGTTGTAGTAGGTTGCCGCGGATGCGGGGCCGGTATGGTCGATGTCCTGGCTGAGGGTTTTCGTCGTGCTGTAACTGACGTATTCCCCGGACTCGTTGGGGATCAGGGCGGCCGCGGTCACGGTGATGGTGGCGGTGCCGCTCTTTGTGGTTGGAAGGAGGGTCGTGGTGGCGATCCCCCTCTGGTCGGTAACGAGGGAGGAATCCTTCAGTTTCCACGGCGAACCGACCGTGAGGCTGAGACTGGCGCCCTCGAGGGGCTGCCCGGCCAATTCCCCGGTCCCGTAGGTCACATTGGCCGTGATGGTGACGGTGTCCCTGTTGTCCGCCACCATCCATACATGGTCGCTCGTGACCGTGAGCTCCACGGGATATGCGGCAGAAACCGCAGCTCCGAGGGAAAGGGCCGCGAGCATGATCAGGATGATGGTTTTCATCGTTTCATCCCCCTTCTTTCGATCTACATTCAGTTATTTGCAATACTATATAATTATTTCTACTTAACAATATGTCATTAAATCATTGTGACTGCTTTTCTAAACGATAATAACCGGTATAATCAAACACAGACCTGCAAAATTCATTATTTTCATTGAAGGATCAGCCTCCTGAACCTATATGCGTCCAATCCAGGAGATCTTCAAAATAAATCTAGAATCATTGACTTCTGAGGGGTTATCCTTATAAAGTAAAACAAGATTGAAGTTTGCATTCGTCGGATGGGTACGGGCGCAGATCCCATCCTCCGGCAGAATGCGGAGTTCCCCACCTTTGATGTGGGCCTCGGGGGGCTTTCGAAAGACTCCTTCCGGGATCAGGGGTTCCCCCGGGGGTACCCCAGCGCGGCAAGGCTCTCCCTGATCTCGTCGAGGATGTCGGGATCGTCGATAGTCGGAGGAACGGCGTACGGCTC
>DATGDI010000172.1:0-2899 GCA_035310965.1 Methanomicrobiales archaeon | reverse complement strand
TCCCGGGGATCGGAGGTGATGGCGACCCGGGCGCCCGCCCGCTCGAGGCCCCGCATTACACTCCTCAGGTTCCCGAGCCCGTAGTCGATGACGGCGACCTGCTTCACTGCGATTTCTCCGCCCTCCCTCGCATGTACGGATGGGAGAGGGGCCGATAAAAAGATTGGGACAGGAAGGCCCCGGGGAACCAATCGGTCTCTTTTTCACCGCCCGGGTCCCAACGGTATCCTGTCGGGAGGAACATGGTGGATTACCTCGTCACGGGCGGCCTCGTCGCCATCCTTGCCATCGTGCTCGCCGGCCCGTTCCTGGCCCGCCGGATCGAGGAGAACCTGGAGGCCTTCCTCTTCGCCTGCGGGGTGGCCGCCCTCACGGTCGCCGGCCTTGCCTCCATCGAGGGGGTCCCGACCGGGTGGTCTGCGGCCATCGTGGAGGAGGCCCTCGCGACACCGGTGTACATCGGGAGCTTCCTCGGCATCCCCGTCGGCATCGTCCAGATCGTCCTTCTCGTCGGGTTCCTCATCTACCTGGGCCACCGCCCCCTGGAGCGGGCGATCCAGCGGGTGGTTGACACCGTGCCGTTGAGGGTACTCGCCTTCCTCCTCGTCGTTGCCCTCGCGCTTCTCTCGAGCGTCATCTCGGCCATCCTCGCCTCCATCCTCCTCATCGAGGTGCTCTGCGCCCTCCCCCTCCCAAAGGAACCCAAAGTACGGCTCGCCGTCCTGGCCTGCTTTGCCATCGGCCTCGGGGCGGCCCTCACCCCCCTCGGGGAGCCCCTCTCCACCATCGCCATCTCGAAGCTCTCGGGACCACCCTATCACGCCGGCTTCGGCTTCCTCGCAAACCTCCTCGGTATCTACGTCCTCCCGGGCATCCTTGCCTTCGGATTCTTCGCCGCCTTCACGGTGAGGGAGGTGAAGGGCGGGGGCGAGCCCCTTCTCTGCCAGGTGGAACGAGGCACCCTGAAGGAGGTCGTCCTCCGGGCGGCGAAGGTCTATCTCTTCATCATGGCCCTCGTATTCCTCGGCGAGGGGTTCAAGCCCCTCATCCTCCAGTTCGTGGCCGGGATCCCGGCGGACGGCCTCTTCTGGGTGAACATGGTCTCGGCGGTCCTCGATAACGCCACCCTCACCGCGGCCGAAATAGGACCGTACCTCTCGGTCATCCAGATCCGGGCGGCCCTCATGGGCCTCCTCGTCTCGGGGGGGATGCTCATTCCCGGGAACATCCCGAACATCATCGCCGCAGGTAAGCTCGGGATCACGAGCCGGGAGTGGGGCAGGGTCGGCATCCCCCTCGGCTTCGTCGCCATGGCGGTGTACTTCGTCGTCCTGTTCTTCCCCGGGATGTGAAAAAGAGAATATTCCCTCACTTCAGGATACAGAGGGCCTCCGGCGTGTGGATCAGGGGAACCAGGCTCTCTGAGATGGAGAACTCCAGGTTCTCCTCGGCCGGACCGATGAACCCGACGGACATGTCCTGGCCGATGACGAGTTCCGCGTACTGCCTCCCCGATGCGATGAGAACCCCTCCGTCCCTCAGCACCGGGGCCTTGGCGATCCCGCCGGTCACGATGGTACGGAGGTGATCGAGCTCGGTCCCCTCCCCCTGGGGGTACCGCCGGAGAAGGAGGTTAAAACGGGCGGGCGCGAGTCCCAGGGAGTACGGCCCGTGGAAGCCCCCGTCATCGAGAGCCGTGACCGCGCCGATGACCTCATCGGCGGCAGCCCCGACGGTCTCCCACGGGGAGATCTTCACCGTCGGTGACCCCTTTGCCGAGAGGAGTCCCGCGATGCCGGGGCTCCCCTGGAAGATCAGCGCGTCCTCCGCGGTCGCGGCGGCACAGGCCGCCGTTGCCACGGCGCAGGTGTCGAAGGCGACCCGGTCCCGTTCGTAAGCGGCGATGTCCCTCTTTCCCAGGCAGAACGGGACCTGGATGAGGGGCACCGGCAGGAGCTCGCTCGTGACGAACCCCTTCCTTCCCCTGCTGTCCGAGAGGGGCACCGCCTTCAGACCGAGGCCATGGGGGCCGCTGATCCCGAGGAGGCGCCTTCCGGCAAGGATCCCCCTCGCCGCCTCTATCATCGTGGCATCGAGGAGATCCCAGGTCTCCCCGCTGATGGGTGCATCCCCGCGTCCGAGGTAAGTTCCGTCCATGATTCTCTCCTCCGGTCACTCCCTGAGGGAACCGACGGTCTTCGGCCCGGTTCCCTGGGCCGGGGTACTTCCCTTCCCCCCGAGGCCGAGGGCGGTATCGTCCACCTCTTTTGCCCCCTTCGCGAGGAAGCTGTCCTCGTCGCCGGTCAGGAGGGCGATGAGCCGGGCGAACTCCCCGGCATGGACACGCTCCTCGTTCGCGATATCGGTGAGCACCGCCTTTGCCAGGGGGTGGTCGGTGGCATCTGCATGGGCCAGGTACAGGTGGACCGCCTCATGCTCGGCGGCGAGGTCCTGGCGGATGGCCCGGATCAGTTCCTCCTTGGTGAGCTTCCGTCCGGGTACCACGCCTGTAAAAGGGTTCAGGAATTCGGGCATACGCAACTCCAATCGGTTTTACCGGGTGCACCCTCGGAAGGAGGATTGATATACCTTTCGGTGAACGGCATGGATTGAAAGGATTAAAGGAAACCGGAGCCCCGACGGGCCGCTTTATCGCCGCTGCCCCTTTTCCGGGGTAAACCTCTCTGCAGCTCAGCGCCCCGGGACGTCTTTTCTTGGGAAAGTCGTCGGCCGCAGCGCCTTTGCGCTGCTTAAGCTCCTTTTCAGCGGAAAAGTCTCACCCGCGGCTCACGCCGCGGAACGTCTTTTTACCTAAAAAGCCGTTTGCCGCAGCGCCTTCGCGCTGCCCTTCGCGCTGCTTAAGCTCCTTTTCAGCGGAAAAGTCGCTTCCGCGGCTCAC
>DATGDI010000171.1:0-1753 GCA_035310965.1 Methanomicrobiales archaeon | reverse complement strand
CGGGTGTGATCCTGAACTTCTCGAGGAGACGCCGGACGATATCCCCCGCCTGCCTGTCGGGCACCGCAAAGATGACCCGGACACCCCTTCCGCCTGCCCGGTACTCAGTCGCGGCCACCTCGGGCACCTCCTTCAGGGCATCGGCGATCTCCCTCCCCTTCCTGAACAGATCCTCCTTCTGATCCAAAGCCACCGGTGTCGTCCGACGAACCATATTCCTCCACCGGCATGCGATGGGGGCTCGGAGAGATAAAGATGATCCTCACGCCGAGGTCCTGCCCGGGCTTCCCCCCGGTTGGTCTCCGGATGTGGTCCTTTCAGGATTCTTACCCGGGAGGAGCTGGAAAAAGGGTGCTCCTCAGGGGTATTCCATTCGCCCAGTACCCGCCGGTTCCGCCGGCAGGGAGGATATCGCAGGTGAACTCTTCCGTCATGGGGACGAGTTCAGCCCGGGTCACTCCCGACCCGTCCAGATCGTCCCCGACAGACAGGGTTCCCAGGGCCCTTCCGTCCAGCGTCGGATGGCCGGGGGAGGCGGAGAGTTCCCGTCCGTCGGAGAGCATGAGGTGGACGAGGCGGTGGGTGGGCGGGACCCGGGTCTTTGCCGTCCGGAGAAGGGGAACGGCCACCCGGCCTCCTTTCGGACCGGGGGTCCACACGGGCATTCCCTCACGGAGATCCTTCACCGGTACGGGGCCATCAGGCGTGTCGATGAGGGTATCACCCGCGAGGCAGATGGGACAGGTGAGAACGGCGTTGTTGAATTGCTCGCCAAGAATGACACCATCCCTCCGGATGGCGCCCGTCACCAGCTTTCCCTCCCCTGTTGTACCTACCCGCAGGTTGAAGGAATAGACATCTGTCGCCAGGGGATTGAGGGGAATGGCATTGAGTTTCTTGTACTCGCGGTAGATGGTGAGGATGGTGTCATTGGAGTAGGGCGGCTGGAATCCCTTCCGGGCTGTGATGGCTGCGAAGACGTCTGTCTCTTTCTCGATGACGGGGAATACCGCGATGGCACGTTCCAGCTCGTCACCCCGGCCCACCGGGTAATAGTCGGGGTCGCAGTAGAAGAACTGGTTTTCCCCGTAATGGTCGAGGAGGAGGTATTTCAGCTGGGGAGGGGTATAGGTCGTGTTCCCCTGGGGCGGAGGTCCACCCCCGAGACAACCGGCGAGGAGGAGGGCGGATACCAGGAGGAGGATGAATTGGGGCTTCATGCCTGAGGGGGTACCGTAACGGTTTAAAAGGATTCGCATGACCCCTGTTCCATCCCTTAAATAGAATCAGCGCAAACCTTGCCTTATGAGCGGCATCACCCGACTCGTGACGGCATTACAGAACATCCCCGGCGTCAGATCAGCGGTCGCTGAATCAGACACGGTCAGGTTTTTCGTGGATGACGGAAATCTCGCCCGGGTCATCCGTGAGCTCCAGCAAAAGGTCGATGTCTCCCCGGTCGCGGGCAGGATTTTCTTCCGGGTAGCCTTTGATGAGAATGACATGGTCGGCTTTGAGGTCGTGGCCGGTCGTCCCGCGGACATCGACGGTTTCGCCAAGGCGCTGACCGGCGAATCGAGGCCGAAATTCAGGCTCACGAACGGCTGCCCGAGGTGCGGTGACAAGGGGATGCAGTACATCAGGAAGAAAAGGGAGTACATCTGCAAGGTGTGCGGGCACACCATCGACGAAGAGCTGGTGGAAAGATAAATGGTTCCATGAACTTCCTTTCATCCCTTGATTTTTTTCCTCT
>DATGDI010000170.1:0-8755 GCA_035310965.1 Methanomicrobiales archaeon | reverse complement strand
GACCGTGAGGGCGGCCACCCCGCAGGCGAAGAGGAAGGCCTCCAGGTTCTCCTCGATCCGGCGGACAAGGAACGGGCCGGCGAGCACAATGGCAAGGATGGCGACGAGACCGCCCGTGACTAGGTAATCCACCGTGTTACCTCCGGACAGGATACCGTTTGGACCCGGGCGGTGAAAAAGGGACCGATGGGTCCCCCGGGGCCTTCCTGTCCCAATCTTTTTATCGGCCTCTCTCCCATCCGTACATGCGAGGGAGGGCGGAGAAATCGCCGTGAAGCAGGTCGCCGTCATCGACTACGGGCTCGGGAACCTGAGGAGTGTGATGCGGGGCCTCGAGCGGGCGGGCGCCCGGGTCGCCATCACCTCCGATCCCCGGGAGATCGAGGCGGCGGACGGGATCGTCCTCCCCGGCGTCGGCGCCTTCCGGGACGGCATGGAGATGCTCGGCGATCTCCGGGGCACGGTCACCACCCTCGCCGGCAGGGTCCCCCTCCTCGGCATCTGCCTGGGGATGCAGATGCTTGCCGAATGGAGCGAGGAGCACGGCCTCCACGAGGGCCTGGGCCTCGTCCCCGGCGGCGTGCGGAGGTTCCCTGCCGGGCAGGGCTTCAAGGTCCCCCACATGGGATGGAACACCATCAGGAGGACCCGCGACGATCCCCTCCTCGAGGGATTGAAGGAGGAGGAGTACGTGTACTTCGTGCACTCCTACTACTTCGACACACCCCGCGGGTATGCAGTCACCGAGACCGAATACGTCAGGCCCTTCGCCTCATCCGTCTGCAGTGGGAAGGTCTACGGGGTGCAGTTCCACCCTGAAAAGAGCGGCGAGGTGGGGCTCCGCATCCTCCGGAACTTCATCGGGATGCTGTGAGCCCTACCCCTTCCTTTCCCTGTACTTCCACAGCTCGTACCCGAGCATGACGAGGATCACGAGCGCCCCTCCGAGGAAGAAGACGAGGGGGATTGGAAGGACGCCGGGAACCGTTTCCATCCCGGGGATTGCCCCGGTGACAGGGATTGCCGCCGGCGCTGTCGTCTGGTTCGCGGCCTCCTTGAGCACATGGTCCGCCACCGTGCCTGCCCCCGTTTCCGGAGGAGCCCGGGGGAGAGGGGTCGGGAGCGCGCCCTGGAGGGCGGGTGCCGCCACCGGTGCAAAGGCCGGCCCGAGAAGGGTGAGGACGAGGCTCGCGAGGATGACCACCGCAAAGAGGGAGCCGTACCGGAGAAGGATGCCCTTCAGATCCCCCCCCCGGGGCACGACGATGAGCATCCGGTCCCGGAGGCCGTAGATCTTCACCTCGCGGCCCTTCTGGGACCACCGCTTCTCAACGACGGTGATGATCCCCGCCTCCACCAGGTTCTCCAGGTGGTACTGGACCGTGGTGATGGGAATTTTCAGGGATTCGGCGATCTGGGTGGATGCATGGCTCCCGTCCTTCAGGAGCTGGAGGATCTCCCCCGCGGTCCGGCTCGCGATGGCCTTCGCGATCTTCTGGGCCTTCTCGTCGCCGGGCTCAAGGATGATGACACCGCCGCCATCCGGTGCAGAGGGATTCACGGCGCCAGGTATTGAGGGCTGCACGCCATCAGGCACGGAGCGCCTCCTGCCGCAAGGCGGAGGGCCTCCCAGCCGGCAGGCGGGAGGGGTCCATACGGTTGAGTATGGACCTCTGCATGGCATCAGTCATGCAGCGCCTCCCTGATCTCCTTCATCGCGAGAGCAAGGGCCTCGCCGATGGCACCGGCATCCGGCCCGCCGCCCTGGGCCTTTGCCGGGCTCCCGCCGCCCTTTCCCCCGAGGGCCGCGCAGACCTTCGCGACGAGCTCGGCGGCGCTTACCCCCTCCATCCCCGAGGCACCGGCCACGTGGACCGGTCCGCTCCCGCCGGCGAGGACGGCGATCCCGCCCTTCTCCGCGACCTCGCGGGCGAGGGCGACGAGGTCCCTCGGGGCGAGGTCGATGCGCCGCACGAGGACCGGGACCCCCTTCACCATCTCCGGTTCCGCGGCCCGGGCCTCGAGCTCGGCGAGCCTCGCCCGGAGGCGCTCGACCTCCTTGCCCCGCTCCTTCCACTCGCCGAAGAACCGGGCCGAGGCGGTGGGGAGGTTCTCGGGCTGGACCGAGAGGACCCCCGAGGCCTCGGAGAGGAGCTTCTCCACCCGCTGCATGTGGTAGAGGGCGGCGATGCCGGCAGCGAACTCGAGCCGCTCCACCCCGTCCTGGATGTGCTCGACCCGGATGACCTTGATGGCCCCCACCTCACCCGTCGAGTGGCAGTGGGTCCCGGCGCAGGCCTGCACCTCCCCGTCCACCTGCACCACCCGGATCTCCCTTCCCGGCGGGACGCCCCCCTGGTAGAGGTCGAAGCCGAACTTCTGCTCCGCCTTGTCCCTCTCCTCCCACCGGATGTAGACCGGGATGTCCATCATGACCATCCGGTTCGCCTCGACCTCGATCTTCGCGAGCTCCTCGGGGGTGATGTGCTTGAAGTGCCGGATGTCGAGCCGGGAGGACTCGCTCCCCTTCTGGGCCCCCGCCTGGTGGATGTGGCTCCCAAGGACGACCTTGGCCGCGTGGAGGAGGATGTGGGTCCCCGTGTGGTGACGCATGAGGGAGAGGCGCCGCTCCTCGTCGAGCTTCCCCTTCACCCTCTCCCCCTTCTTGATGACCCCGCCCGTCGTCTGGTGGAGGATGACATCCCCGAGTTTCACCACGGACTCGACCCGGGAGATCCCCTCGGCGGTGACGAGTGTCCCGGTGTCCGAGGGCTGGCCCCCGCCCTCGGGGTAGAAGAGGGTAGCGTCCATCACCACGAAGCCGTCGAAGTTATCGAGGACCGTTGCCTCGAACTCCATTTCACCGCCGGCCTCGTAGTAGAGGGGACGGGTCGGGGGGAGCTCCCTCGTCCTTTCCCGGTACTTCTCCAGAGGGTCCTCGGAGGAACGGGCCTCGCCGGCGTGGAGATCGGCGATCCGGGAATAGAAGTCGTCCGGGACTTCGGCCCCCACCCCCTCCTTCTCCGCGAGATCCTTCACGGTCTCGGGGGGGATGCCGTGGGAGTCGTAGAGGGTGATGACCTCTGCGAGGGGGATGGGCTCCTTCCTCGACCGGTAGGTGCCCGCGATCCGCTGGACGATCCTTCCCCCGCGCTCCAGGGTCTGGCGGTAGCGCTCCACCTCCCGCCCGACGATCTCCCGGACAACCTGATCCTCCTGGACAAACCCGTCCTTCCCCGCGATCTCCATCTGCCGGTCCACGAGATCCGCGAGGTCGAGATCGAGACCGAGGTCGTGCATCATCCGGAGGGTCCGCCTAATCACGAGCCGGGCGAGGTACCCCTCCCGGACATTGGAGGGGACGATGCAGTCCCCGAGCATGTAGGCGAGGCAGCGGGTGTGGTCGGCGATGGCATAGATCCGCTCGACGGGGAGGATCTTCTCCTCGAGGACCCCGACAGGAACCCCGATGGAGGCCGCGACCTTCTTCCGCATCTCGAGGAGATTCGACCCATGGATGTCCATGAGGCCCGCGAACCTGGCGCTCTCCCCGAGGATCCTCCGGTACCCGGGATCCCGGTAGGCCTCGCCAAGCCCCGCCGCTTCCATGAGCCGGGGGAGGATCTCGGGGAAGACCGCGTCATACACCGTGGGGGAACCCTGGGAGGCCCAGGCGAGCCGTTCGAGGCCGTAGCCGGTGTCCACGATCCGGGTCTTCATCGGGTAGTAGGCCTCACCGCCCAGCATCACCGGGGGCTTCCCGGTCCGGATCCTTCCTAGGTTCATGAACACGAGGGTCGCCACCTCGAGCCCCCCGATGAGCACCTCGACGCTCGGGCCCGCGTTTCCGCCGCCGATCCAGGGGTGCTCCTTGTACGTGACCCTCACGAGGTCGGCACCGGCGGATGCCAGGAACTCGTCGCAGAGGGCGACGGTCCGGTCCTTCCAGTACACCTCGTGGAGGTCGGTGTTGAAGGCATGGTGGGCCATCATCTCGAAGAGGGTCAGGTGCCTCCCCGAGCGCCCCACCGAGTCGAGATCGTTCAGCCGGATGCAGGGCTGGGAGATGGTGAGGGGGTTTGCGGGAGGCGGGACGACGCCCGAGGTGACGAAGGGCTGGAAATCGGCGATGGAGGCGATGGTGAGGTAGATGTCGTCCCTCCACCGGGCCACCACGGGGTACCGCTCGATACGGGCATGGCCGTTCCTCTCGAAGAAGGAGAGGAAGGCCTCCCGCATCTCGTCGAGGGTGTGGGGCCGGAGGACCGGGTTCCCGATGAACTGGTAGGGCTCGCAGGGGGCGTCCCCGCACAGGGTCCTTTCGGGGTCACGGGTCCAGAAGCTGCCCCCGCAGGAGGTACAGACCCTCCTCTCGAGCCCGTGATCCCGGAAATAGTCGAGCAGGTATTCATCCTCGAGCATGCGGCCCCACCTCTCTGTACCGATCTTCGTGATGTTCCGATAAAAACTTCATGTCCCGGGTTCCGCCCTCTTCCATGTATCCTGGTACCAGAGGGAGAACTCCTCGTACTGCCCGGTGATGGCCCCGATCCTCACGGCGAGCACGTGGGCGCAGTCACCCGTGCGCCGGTAGAGGGCATCCCGGCAGCTGCAGTACTCGTCCTCGACCACGTGCTCCTCCGAGGTCCCGACCACGACGAAGAAGTCCAGGTATTTCTTCACCCGCCCCTCGTCCACGATCTCGAGGGCCTTCTCCCCTCTCTGGCCGTAGCGCTCCACGATGAGCCTCCGGATCTCCGGGGTGAGCCGTCTCTCCGCTCCGAGAAGCCTCCAGACGTCGGTCATGCGATGGTGGTGACCCCGGGGGGATCGTCGATGAACTCCCACCCCATCCGCCCGGCGAGCCTTCTCATGCCCGGCGCCTCCAGCGCATAGTGGGTGGCCTCGATGCAGGGGAGGGGAGAGGAGAGGGCGACGTGATGCTTCATCTCGGCGGAAAGGAAGGCATCGGCCCCCCGGTACGCGGCCTCGTAGATCCGTTCGGGGTCAAAGCCGCTCCCCCCGACGAGGGCGAGGCGGGAGGGACGTTCGATCCTGCCCCAGACCCGGACCGGCCCGCCGAGCCTGCGGGCGATCCCGGCGGTATCGAGGGAGCAGTTCCCGATGAGCCCCATTTCCATCGGCTCGGTGTCCGTGAGACCGAGGAGTTCGGCGAGGGTCTCGTTGATGCCGCCGGGGCCCCGGTCGAAGTTCGTGTGCATGACATAGAGGTTCACCCGGTTTGCGAGGAGGGGGGAGAGGAGCATCCCGAGGGGGCCGGTGAGGGTGGTGACCGGCTCCCAGAGGGGGGTGTGGTGGACGAGGAGCATCCCGGCGCCGGATTCCACCGTCCGGGCAACGACCCGGGGGGTAACGTCCAGGGCCACACAGATGGTACCGATCTCATCACGTCCCTCGATGACGAGGCCGATCCTTCCCGCGTCCTCCGGATCGGCGAGCCCCGGGGGGGCGATGCCTTCGAGCTCCCGGATGAGGCCGTCGCGCGGCATACGTACCCGTATGCCGTCTGTGTTTAAAGGAGCACTTATTACTCTGGATAATACGAAACCTTCATATTTATTCACAGAAAACATTAGGGGCATGGAGAAGTCCATCGAGCTCATCAACACCCGGGTCAGGGAAGGGAACGCCCGGGTGGTCACCGCCGAGGAGATGCCGGCCATCGTCGCCGAACTCGGCGAGGAGGGGGCCCTCGCCGAGGTGGACGTGGTCACCACCGGGACTTTCGGGGCCATGTGCTCCACCGGGGCCTTCCTCAATTTCGGCCACTCCGACCCGCCCATCCGGATGTCCCAGGTCTTCCTGAACGACGTGGAGGCCTACGGGGGGGTCGCCGCGGTGGACGCCTACCTCGGGGCGACCCAGCAGTCCACCACACGTGGGATGGAGTACGGGGGAGCTCATGTCCTCGAGGACTTCGTGGCGGGGAAAAGGGTCGAGCTCCGGGCCACCTCCCAGGGGACGGACTGCTACCCCCGGCGGGAGCTCACCACCGAGCTCATCCTCGACGACCTGAACCAGGCCATCATGGTGAACCCGAGGAACGCATACCAGCGGTACAACGCGGCCACGAACACCACCGACCGTACCCTCCTCACCTACATGGGGATGCTCCTCCCGGACTGCGGGAACGTCACCTACTCGGGGGCGGGGGTCCTCTCCCCCATCTCGAACGACCCCGGTTTCCATGTCATCGGGAGCGGGGTCCCCATCTTCCTCGCCGGGGCACCGGGGATGATCATCGGCGAGGGCACCCAGCACTCTCCGGGGAAGGGCTTCGGGACCCTCATGGTGACCGCGGACATGAAGGAGATGTCGCAGGAGTACCTCCGGGCGGCGACGATGACGGGCTATGGAGTGACCATGTACATCGGCGTCGGGGTCCCTCTCCCGGTCATCGACCTCGACGTGGTCAGATCCACGGCGGTCACCGATGCCGACATCGGGGTGAACGTCATCGACTACGGCATTCCCTCCCGCGACCGGCCCGCGATCCGGGAGGTCACGTACGCGGACCTCAGATCCGGGGAGGTGGAGATCCGGGGGGAGATGGTGAAGACCTCGTCGCTCTCGAGTTTCCGGCGGGCGAGGCAGGTCGCCGGGGAGCTCAAGCGGTGGGTGGAGGCAGGGAAGGTGACCCTCGCCCTCCCGACCCGGAGGATCGACGCGCGGAAGCTTGCCCGCCCCATGCGCGAGACGGCGAGGGTGCCCCGGGTGCAGGACATCATGGACCATGATGTGCCATCGGTCTCCGACGGCGAGGAGATCCAGGAGGCCGCACGCAGGCTTCTCAAGGGGGACACGAACCACCTCGTGGTGCTCGACCGGGACGGGATTCTCGTGGGAATCATCACGACGTACGACCTCTCCAAGGCCATCGCCCGGCCCGGCCGGGCCAAGAAGGTGAAGGACATCATGACGACCCGGGTGATCACGACGAACCCCGATGAGCATATCGATATCGTGGCAAGAAAACTCGAGCAGAACAACGTGAGTGCCCTTCCCGTCGTGGACCCGAACCGGAAGGTCCTCGGGATGCTCACGGCCATCGACCTCGGGAAGCTCTTCGGCGGGAGGTGGCTGAAGTGAAGCTCCTCGTGACCTTCTCGCGCCGGAAGGGGTACGAGCCCATCATCGCGAAGGTGGTGAAGGAGACGGGGGTCCTCATCCGGGTCGACCGGGCCCACATCGATTCGTCGGGAGGCGAGGTCCTCATCGACGTGCCCCAGGAGAGCTGCCGGCTCGTCTCGGAGAGGATGGGCTCGCTCGGGGCCGTGGTGAAGGTTCTCGAGCACCCCGTCGTTCGCGACGAGAGCGAGTGCGTAGACTGCGGGGCCTGCGTGAGCGTCTGCCCGAGGGAGGTCTTCTCCTTCGACGGGGAGTGGCGTCTCGTCATGCAGGTGGAGCGGTGCGTCCTCTGCGGGAAGTGCATCGACGCCTGCCCCCACGACGCCCTCGCGCAGCAGGTCCCCGGCTGACATTCCCCCTTTTTCCGGATCCGTGGTTACCCTTCCCGGGTATCCACCCAGCGGGACAGGCTTCCCATCCTCCTGAAGGCCTCGAGCATGGGGAGCCGGATGTCCGAACGGCGGGCATTGCGGTAAAACCTCCACCGGTCCCGCCACCTCGGCCCGCCCCTTCCCTCGGGTGAGAGGAGGTAATCGAGGGTCTCCCGCTCCTTCCTCATCCAGGCGAACCGTGCGAGGACCGACCGGGAATATTTTTCCGAATCCAGCCAGGATTCCGCGAGCATGCGGGCACACTCCAGGGAATGCACGATCCCCTCTCCGGTGAAGGGCGCCACCGTCCCGATGGATTCGCCGACTCCGACGACGAGCTGGGGATTCCCGTCACCCCGGATCCTCCTCGAAAAAAACGGGGTGGAGTAATAGGGCGAGGCGACCCGGACAGACCCGCTGCAGGCGCAGAGGCGGGTGAAAGAAAATCTTTCGGATGACTCACGGTAGAACCGCTCGAGGAGGATCCCGTGGCGGACGAGGCCGATACCGCCGATTCCGATATGGTATTCGTCGTTTCCGAGGGGGAAGATCCAGAGGTACCCGAGCCCGGGTACATCGTTCCCGTACACCCCGATCCCGATCTGCGCCCCGTCCCTAGGTTCGACGGCGACCCGGTGCTGCAGCGTCGGCAGCGTCAGGTCAGACCTGCACGGGGGCAGGAAGGACCGGGCAACTCCCGTCGCGTCCACCACGACATCATAGCCGTCTGCCTCCTCCGGTACAAGGTTGCACCCCTTCAGGGGGGCACCCTCCGCGAGATCCCGGAGCAGGCGGGGTTTATCGAGGGTGGAGAGGGGGGTTTCTGCTACAAGGCCGTCAAAGTTCATGGAGGACATGGATTCGAGCAGGTACTCGTCCAGATCGAGGCCAACCCTGGCGAGATAGGGCCTGATATTCTCGGGTACCCCCCATCCGCACGACCGGCACCCGCACCGGGTGCCGTGATCCGTGCCGTCGTAGAGGTTTACCGGGATCCCCCTTGGTTCGAGGAGCCTTGCCAGGTACCCTCCGGCGATCCCGGCCCCGGCGATGGCCACCTTCATCCGAGCCCCCCGAAGGCCGCGAGTACGAGGGTGATGGCCGCCGCGTGGACAAGGGAAGCCCCGACCTGCCGCAGCATGAGCCGGTTCGCCGCGAGCTCGAAGTCGGGGAAGACGGAGTAGAGGGCACGGGTGCAGAGCTGGTCGATCCTTGCCCCGTGGACCGTGTTGATC
>DATGDI010000169.1:0-4525 GCA_035310965.1 Methanomicrobiales archaeon | reverse complement strand
ATGTCCGGCATCTGCACCCGCTGCCTTGACGGATGCAAGGGGATGTGCGATATCTGGCTCTCGAGTTTCCGCGGGCGCGAGGTGCTCTACCCCGGTCCCTTCGGCGAGATGACCGCGGGGGCCGACAAGGACTACCCCGTCGACTACTCCCACATCAACATCCAGGGGTATGCCCAGGGTGCGAAGGGGCTCCCCGCGGGGACCGACATCGGGCCCGACTCGGCGGTCTTCTACTCGGTGAACACCGAGACCTCCTATGGCTGGGACAAGAAGGTGAAGCTCCGGCTTCCCATCTTCACGGGAGCCCTCGGGTCCACCGAGATCGCCCGGAAGAACTGGGAGCACTTCGCCATCGGGGCGGCCATATCGGGTATCACCATCGTCTGCGGAGAGAACGTCTGCGGGGTGGACCCGGACCTCGTCCTCGACAGCAAGGGCAAGGTGAAGAGTTCCCCCGAGATGGACCGGCGGATCGAGACCTACAAGAAGTTCCACGAGGGATACGGGGAGATCCTCGTCCAGATGAACGTCGAGGACACCCGCCTCGGGACCGCCGAGTACGTCTCCTCGAAGCACAATCTGGACACCATCGAGCTCAAGTGGGGCCAGGGTGCGAAGTGCATCGGCGGCGAGATCAAGGTGAAGACCCTGGAGCGGGCCCTGGAACTCAAGAAGCGGGGCTACATCGTCCTCCCCGACCCCACCCTCCCCGAGGTCCAGAAGGGCTTCAAGAGCGGTGCCTTCAAGGAGTTCGAGCGGCACTCCCGGCTCGGGTTCGTGTCGGGCGACGGGCTCCTCGAGGAGGTCGACCGGCTCCGGGACGTGGGCTTCTCCCGGGTCACCCTGAAGACCGGCGCCTACTCCGCGGTGGAGCTCGCCATGGCCATGCGCTTCGGTTCCGAGGCGAAGATCGACCTCCTCACCATCGACGGGGCCCCCGGCGGGACCGGGATGAGCCCCTGGCCGATGATGAACGAGTGGGGCATCCCGACCTTCTACCTCCAGGCCCTCGCCATGGAGTACGCAAACATCCTGAAGAAGAAAGGAAAGCGGGTCCCCGACATCGCCATGGCCGGCGGCTTCTCTTCGGAGGACGGGGTATTCAAGGCCCTTGCCATCGGGAGTCCCTTTGTGAAGGCGGTCTGCATGGGCCGGGGCCTCATGATCCCCGGCATGGTCG
Organism: Methanomicrobiales archaeon; assembly: GCA_035310965.1. Classification (GTDB taxonomy): domain Archaea; phylum Halobacteriota; class Methanomicrobia; order Methanomicrobiales; family JACTUA01; genus JACTUA01. The sequence continues at coordinate 3,345 of DATGDI010000169.1, read as the reverse complement.
GGAAGAACATCGGCGTCTGGCTGAAGGAGGGAAACCTCCCGAACACCGTCTCCAAGTACGGGAAATCCCTCGAGGAGATCTTCATCTCCTACGAGGACATCCGGGCCAAGTACGGCGCACGGATGAAGGAGATCCCCACGGGTGCCATCGGCATCTACACCTATGCCCAGAGGTTCAGGACGGGCCTCCAGCAGCTGATGGCCGGCTCGAGGAACTTCACGGTTCCCTCCATCTCCCGGAAGGATGTCATGGCTCTCACCGAGGAGGCCTCGAAGATCTCCGGGATCCCCTACGTGATGGAAGCCTACCGGGACGAGGCCGAGGCCATCCTCGGGTCGTAACCCACCCTCCTCTCCTCTCCCTCTTTTTCCCCGGTGCCAGTCCCGGGAGGGTGCCTGCCCGTAGAAAGATCATCGTTCCTTGCGGAAGAATCCGGAAACCGGCTGAAAAAGGCTGGTGGAATTAGTGCAATTCTGAAATGTAAGGAGGGTGCTTCATCAAAGGGAATATATTTGGTGAGAGGTTCGCGCAGAGGTGTCCGTTCGCAGTGGTCCTGCTGCCCCCTTGGTCTGTTACTTCCCCGGTCTTTGCCCGCACAGCCCTGTCGGGAGGGGACGCTCCTCCTGATACGGATGCGGTGACCTCGGGGGCAGCTCCCTGGAATGAGCCCCGGTCAATCCAGGGAAAGAGCGGATATTTCATGGATTCGGATGCGGAGGTGGTTGGGATTCGCCCCGAAATACCGGCCGGGAGGACGTGATTCTCCGGCCGGAGGAGTTCTACTGCGCAGGGAGCACCACAGGCGACGACCAGCATCTGCGTGAGGAGGACAGGATGAACCATGCCCATGGTGCCCACGGCTGCGACGATTGCGGAGATGGCGAGGGGAAGGTATGTCGCGGAGATGATGGATCGGAGGTTCTCGAAGTTGCTTTTCCCTCCCGCCGCCGCGATGCCGGCACGGTTCGCGAAACGGGACCATCCCAAGGGCTCCCCTGGTGCGCTTTGAACCCTTCTGGATCCCCGATTTGTCCCGTGTTCGCGAGATTCGCCCGGCATCCCGGATACTCTCCTTCATGCCCAGGGTGCGTGCTGCTGGGCACCGGAATGATGAGCTCAGGACTCAGGATCCCGGTGTCGGTGGCAACACCGCCACCGCTGGCACATGCTACTACATCTGATTGATATATATAGATTCCTATTTTGAATTCATGTAAAAAACATATCTGTCTGATAAAATTCTTGAAAATTATATTTATCCAAAATAGAAATGTTTATATATAAATGTACAGCCATGTGAAGATTCCAACCCGTTTACCGGCCTCTTCCCTTAAATAAGGAATGGTTCTCCCTCTTTTCCAGATCCACGATCCCCGGCCCACGTAATACGGCGGCCCGGCCGGAGGGGGTGGATGGAAGGCCGGTTTTTCACCCCCCGGCCACAGCCCGGCCGGACCGTTATCCTTATCAATCGAATGCGTATGCATATACGGGGAGCACCATGGCGGAGCATTCCATCCTCATCGGCGGAAAAGCAGGGGAAGGGCTGAACAAGGCCGGGATCATCATCGCGCGGATCATGAATGGCCTAGGATACCGGGTTTTCATGTACTACGATTACCCGTCCCTGATCCGGGGCGGCCATAACTTCTCCATCATCCGGGCGGCCCCTCACCGGATCTATTCCCACCGGACCGGGATCGGCTTCATCCTCGCCATGAACCGGGAAACCCTCGATCTCCACGCACACCGGAGGTCAGCGGGAACGGTGGCGGTCTTCAACTCCGACACCGTGAAGGCAGAGGGGACGGGCATCCCCCTCTCCCAGATCGCAAAGGAGGAGGGCGCTCCCGACATCGCGAGGAACACGGGCATCGTCGCCGGTTTCTGCGGTGTCGCAGGGATCCCCCGGGAGGTGCTTGAGGGTGTGATCCGGAGAGAGATCCCGCGGGGGCTCGAGCAGAACCTCGCCATCGCGAGGCGGGCCTACGCGGCGGTAGAGGCCAGCCCGTCGGCCGCCATCGCCCCCGTCCCCCGCCCGGAAAAGCCCCTCCCCTTCTTCACCGGGAACGAGGCTGCGGGGCTTGGCCTCCTCGCCGGGGGGCTCCAGGCCTACGTGGCCTACCCCATGACCCCGACCTCGAACCTCCTCCACTTCATGGCAGGGCTCCCGGCCGATCTCGGGCTCACCGTGGTTCACCCCGAGAACGAGATCGGGGTGATGCTCATGGCCCTGGGGTTCGCCTTCGCGGGACGGAGGGTCGCCGTGGGGACGTCGGGCGGGGGCTTCTGCCTGATGAACGAGGGCTTCTCCCTCTCGGGCATGGCCGAGATCCCCGTCGTCGTCTTCCTCGGCCAGAGACCGGGTCCCTCCACCGGTCTCCCTACCTACTCCTGCCAGACCGAGCTCCACTTCGCCGCAAACGCCGGGCAGGGCGAGTTCATCCGGTTCATCGTCGCGCCCGGGGACCTGGAAGAGACCTATTACTGGGCCCAGGCCGCCCTCTCCCTCTCCTGGAGGTACCAGATTCCCTCCATCGTGCTCTATGACAAGAACCTGGCCGAGCATGGCTACAACTTCGATGCCGATTCCGTCCCGCCAATCCCCGAACTGCCCCCGGTGGCCTGGGACGGGAAGAGCCCCTACCGCAGGTATGCCATCACCGATTCGGGGGTCTCGCCCCTCGCATTCCCGCCGGCAAAGGATGCGGTCGTGAAGGTGAACAGCTATGCCCACGACGAGGACGGGATCACCACCGAGGAACCCGGGATGGTGACCCGGATACAGGAGAAGCTGCTCAGGAAGGGGGAGGGGCTCGCCCGCGACCTCGCCGGGATGCCGGCCGTCACGGTCACCGGGGCGAAGGCCGCTCCGGACACCCTTCTCACCTGGGGATCCACCGCAGGTCCCTGCCGGGAGGTGGGGGATTCCCTCGGCCTCCGGGTGGTCCAGCCCGTGGTCCTCAACCCGTTCCCCGGTGACCGGGTCCGGGATGCCCTTGAGGGGGCACGCCGGATCATCGCCGTGGAGGAGAACGCGACCGGGCAGCTCGAGCGACTGATTGCCGGCCATCTCATCAGGATCGACGGGAGGATCAGGAAGTACGACGGGAGGCCCTTTGCCCTGGACGAGCTCGAGGCCCGGGTCCGGGAGGTGCTCCCATGACCGGCCGGAACCTCATCACCGAGGCCCAGAACACCTGGTGCCCCGGGTGCGGGAACTTCTCCATCCAGTTCGCCTTAAAGACCCTCCTCCAGGACCTGGAGAAGCAGGGGACCTCCCTGGACGACGTGGTCCTCGTCACGGGAATCGGGTGTCACGCGAAGATGGCGGATTACCTGAAC
>DATGDI010000168.1:0-2238 GCA_035310965.1 Methanomicrobiales archaeon | reverse complement strand
TTTTAAAGGTACCACTTTGGCTTCTGTTTGCTTGTATTCAGGGTAGACGCAAGCAGAGGATGTATAGAAATAGCGTTTCACGCCATTGATTCGAGCTGCTTCCAATGTGTGGGTATTGATCAGGGAGTTGTTGTGCAGGATCTCGGCATGGTGGCAGGAGATGAAGCCCATCCCGCCCATGTCCGCGGCGAGGGCGTAGACCTCGTCCGCACCCCGGGTCGCCTGCAGGCAGCTGTCCCACCTCCGGAGATCCAGGATCTCAAACTGGTCGGCATCGCTCCGGGAGAATTCCGGATACTTGATGTCCACCCCGCGGACCCAGTTCCCCTGCTTCTTCAGGGCGGTGACGAGGTGGTGGCCGATGAAACCCCCGGCGCCCGTGACCACTACCCGTCGCTGGCTCATGGTAATGCATGCTCCGGGATTCGACTTATGCGTATTGATTTCATCATCGGGGGAGATCCCATTCCCGGGCGGCGAGGGGCATCCTCCATCCCGTGCCGAAGGCACGGTCGGTGACCTTGATCCCCGGCGGAGCCTGCTTCCTCTTGAACTCCGCACCCTTCACCAGGTGAGTAACCCGGTATACGACACCGGGATCATATCCCCGGGCCATGATCTCCGCCGCTGATTCGTGCTGCTCGATGTGGTAGTGGAGGATCTCGTCCAGGAGGTCGTAGGGGGGGAGGGTGTCCTGGTCGGTCTGGTCCGGTCGGAGCTCCGCAGAGGGAGCCTTTGTGAAGACGGGTTCCGGGATGACGGGGTTCGACCCCCGCGCATTGAGCCACCGGGCGACCCGGTACACCATGGTCTTCGGCACGTCGGCGATGACGGCGAGCGCCCCGTTCATGTCCCCGTAGAGGGTGCAGTACCCCACCGCGACCTCCGACTTGTTCCCGGTTGAGAGGAGAAGAGACCCGAACTTGTTGGAGAGGGCCATGAGGAGGGTGCCCCGGATCCGGGCCTGCAGGTTCTCCTCGGTGATGTCCCGGGGGAGGCCAGAGAATTCCCCGGAGAGGGTGCCATCGAAGCCCTTCATGATCCCCTCGATAGGGAGGACGGTGGTCCTGATGCCCAGGGCCTCTCCCAGGGCCTCTGCATCGGTCACGCTCCCCCCGCTCGAGAAGGGCGAGGGCATGAGGACCCCGAGGACGTTTTCCCTCCCCAGGGCTTCCACCGCGATGGCGGCAACGAGGGAGGAGTCGATCCCGCCCGAGAGCCCGACGAGGACCTTCGAAAACCCTGTCTTCCGGACATAGTCCCGGGTCCCGAGGACGAGGGCGTTCCAGATCTCGGACTCCGGCGAGAAGTCATCGGCATGGATCCCGGCCGGCCCCCCCTCCAGGATGTCCAGGGAGAGCCGGTCCTCCTCGAAAGGGGCCGCCCGGGCGATGAGCTCGCCCTTTGCGCTGAAGGCACAGCTTCGCCCGTCGAAGACCAGGTCGTCGTTCCCCCCCACCTGGTTCACGTAGAGGAGGGGGATACGGTACTTGCGGGCTATCCCGGAGAGCATCTTCTCCCGTAGTTGCTGCTTCCCCGCGGTGAAGGGTGATGCCGAGATATTCACCAGGCACCGGGCCCCCGCCTCCACGAGCTCCCGGATGGGATCCGAGTGATAGCGTTTCTGGTTCCAGAAATCGGCGTCGTTCCAGATGTCCTCGCAGATGGAGATGCCGAGCTTCGTCCCCCCGAGATCGAGGATCTGGGGCCCCCGGGCCGGCTCGAAGTAGCGGTCCTCATCGAAGACATCGTAGGTGGGAAGGAGAGTCTTTCCGAAGGTCCGGAGGATCTTGCCCCCGTGGAGCAGGAGGGCGACGTTGGACAGGGGGCGGCCGACGGGGGATGGATTGGGCTGGACGGTCCCCAGGAGAACCGGCGGGTACCCCTCCAGGTCCCTGGCCAGGGCCTCTGCGGTCTCCCGGGCCCTCCCGATGTAGCCCCGGAAGAGGAGCAGGTCTCTCGGGGGATACCCCGGAAGTACGAGCTCTGAGGTGACCACGAGGTCCGCGGAATCGCGGCCGGCGGCGATGACCTCCCGCCGGATTTTCTCGGCGTTGCCCGCGAGATCCCCGATGACCGGGTTCAGCTGGAGGAGAAGGAGCCTCATTGCCGTTATATTATTCTGGATGGCTCAAAAAGGATTCCCTCGGGGATTTTACCCGAGATAGCCGATACACGAACTCCTTTGGGTGGTCCCTGGTCGTGATTCTCCACAACCGGCTTTGAGGCCCAGAGGAG
>DATGDI010000167.1:0-1551 GCA_035310965.1 Methanomicrobiales archaeon | reverse complement strand
TCAGCCCCAGAGAGTTTGGGTTGGAAAGGAGGGGATGGGAAGGGAGAACCCGGACGCGGAACCCGAAGCGGCCCACTTTCTTGCAGGGGATTTCCCCCCGGAAGACGGTCGTCTTGTCCCGCGGGATGACATCCCGGAGGGAAATGGTCTCCCGGTCCAGGAATTCGGCCTTGGAATCGACACGGCCGTAATAAATATCCACGGTCAGGTCGTTGGGGGATAGGGACCCCAGATGCAGAACGACTTCCACTTTCAGGGTCTGGCCAAACTGGATAAGCCCCCGGGTTTCGGCTTTCTTTTCCAGGATCCGAAGCTGCGACCAGTGTTGCCGGATGCGCTGGATCCAGGCGGTAAACTCGCGGGCCCCCCGATACCCGTCCGCTTCCATCTTTCTCCAGTTCAGAGCCGAGGGGATGTACAATTGATGAACGTAATCCTGGAGCATGCGGTGGGAGTTGAACTGGCCCACCAGGTTCAACATGGAATTCTTCATCAGGCTGATCCATCCCCGGGGCAGGTTGTCCTTTCCCCGGTCATAGAAGAGGGGAACGGCATTCCTTTCGAGGAGATCGTAAATGGACTGGCTTTCCACAAAGTCCTGGTAGGCCGCATCCTGGTATTCTTCCCCGGACCCGAGGGCCCAGCCCACGTCCTGCTGGTATCCCTCCGCCCACCAGCCGTCCAGGACGCTCATGTTGATCGCCCCGTTGGCCGCCGCCTTCATCCCGCTCGTGCCGCAGGCCTCCAGGGGTCGGCGGGGGTTGTTCAGCCAGATGTCCGAACCCTGGACCATGTACCGGGCCACGGTCAGCTCGTAGTCTTCGATGAAAACGATCCGGTCCCGGAATTCCGGTTGCCGCGCCAGATGGACGATGTGCTTGATCACCTCTTTCCCGGCGGCATCCTGAGGATGGGCCTTGCCGGCAAAGATGATCTGCACCGGGTGCTGGGGATGATTCAGAATCTTGGCCAGACGGACCGGGTCTTTCAGGATCAAGTCTCCCCTCTTATAGGTGGCGAATCTGCGGGCGAACCCGATGGTCAGGGCTTCGGGATGGAGAACCTGGCCGGAGGCCTGGATCTCTTCCATCTGCCCGCCGCGCCGCTGAAGCTGTTCCTGCAGCCTCTGCCGGGTAAAGGTGATGAGCCTCTCCCGCCTTCGTTCGTGCGTCCGCCAGAGCTCGGCATCGGGAATCTTGTTGACCCGCATCCACACGGAGGCGTTGTCCGGATCTTCGGCCCACCGCCTTCCGAGGTAACGGTCCAGGAGCCGGCCCATGTCGTCGGATATGAAGGAGGGGATGTGAATCCCATTGGTCACGCTGTCGATGGGAATGTCGACTTCGGGAAGAGAAGGCCAGATCTCCTGCCATATGCGGCGCGAGACGGTCCGGTGAAGCTGGCTCACGGCGTTGGTCTTGGAGGAGCTCTTCAGGGCCATGATGGCCATGTTGAAGGAATTCCGGGGGCCGTGTTCATTGGGAGAACCCAGGGCCATGAAAGCATCCAGGGAGAGCCCCATGGAGCGCAGGTAATTCCCCAGCAGGGAGC
>DATGDI010000166.1:0-3699 GCA_035310965.1 Methanomicrobiales archaeon | reverse complement strand
GAGAACACGGAGAGACTCATCGCCGGCCTCGAAACCTTCGGGATCCCGAGGGCGGTGACACCGGACGTGAACGTGGCGACCTTCATCTGCGATCGGGCCCCGGCAGGGTGGCAGGTCTCCCGGACCCGGAGGGGCCACCTCCGGATCGTCTGCATGCCCCACGTGAGCCGGGACGAGGTGGAGGCCTTCATCGCCGCCATGGGTGACCTGTATGCTTGAACGACTCATCGAATCCCTGGAGACGTGCCCCATCGTGAAGCGGGGGGACTATGACTACTTCATCCACCCCATCACCGACGGGGTACCGAGGGTGGATCCGGCCCTTCTCCGGGACGTCTGTTCCTCCATGGTGAAGGTCCTCGACCTCCGGGACGTGAAACTCTTCGTCGTCGCAGAGGCCATGGGGATCCACATCGGGACGACCCTCTCCCTCGCGACCGACATCCCCTTCACCATCGTCCGGAAGCGGAAGTACGAGCTTCCGGGGGAGGTCGCCGTTCACCAGACCACCGGTTACTCGAAGGGGGAGCTCTACCTGAACGGGGTGCGGAAGGGGGACCGGGTCGTCATCGTGGACGATGTCCTCTCCACCGGCGGCACCATGAAGGCCCTCATCCAGGCGCTCGAGTACGTGGGAGCCGACATCGCCGACATCTGCGTCGCCATCCGCCGGGGGAAGGCGGAGGTCGGAAGGCCGGTGAAATCCCTGGTGGACATCGAGGTCGTCCGGGGAAAGGTGCATATCGTTGGAAGATCTCTCTGACCTGGTCCGGGACCTCCGCGGGCGCGGGGCCCGGCGGGTGGCCCTCCAGTTCCCGGAGGGGCTGAAGCGGAGGGCCCCGGAAATGGCCCTCCGGCTGAAGGCGGCGGGTTTCGAGGTCATCGTGAGCGGGGACCCCTGCTACGGCGCCTGCGACCTTCCCCTCCCGGCCATGACCCTCGCGGACGTCCTCGTCCATATCGGGCATGCCCCCGTCGAGGACCGGCCCGGGGTCATCTATGACCTCCACCCCATGGACTTCCCCGTGGAGGTTCTCGCGAAGGCCCTCCCCCTTCTCTCCGGGAACCGGATCGGCCTTGTCACCACCTCGCAGCACCTCCACCTCCTCCCCTCACTGGTCAGGTTCCTGAAGGAACAGGGGATCGACGCGGTGGTCGCGGGGGGGACGGGGAGGGCGCGGTACCCCGGGCAGGTGCTCGGCTGCTCCTTTTCCGGTGCCCGGGAGACCGGCTGCGCCGAGATCCTCTATGTAGGAACCGGCCTCTTCCACCCCGAGGGGATCCAGCTCGCGACCGGCGCTTCGGTGATCGCCCTCGACCCGTTCCTGGGCACCGCGGCCCGGATCTCGGCCGAGAGGCTGAAGCGGCGCCGGTTCGCCCTCATCGAGAAGGCGAGGGAGGCGGAGCGCATCGGGATCCTCGTTTCCACGAAGAGCGGGCAGCAGCGCCTCGGCCTCGCCCGGCGTCTGGCCGGCCTCTCGGAAAAGGCGGTCCTCGTGGCCCTGTGCGAGGTGAGCCCCGCCGAGCTCATGAACCTCGGCTTCGACTGCTATGTGAACACCGCCTGCCCCCGCCTCGCGTACGACGACCAGGTCCGGTTCCCGGTCCCCGTCCTCTCCCCGCCCGAGTTCGAGATCCTCTGCGGCGCCCGGGCCTGGGAGGACTTTACCCTGGACGAGTGGGACTGACATGAAGCTCCGGACCCTCGAGATCGCCCTCGAAGGGCTGGAGGGGTTCGAAAAGCCCGACCCGGGGAGGGAGCAGTACAGCACGCCGGCGGTGTTCGCAGCCCGGCTCCTGCACCACGCCCACCTCCTGGGCGATATCGAGGGAAAAGCGGTCTGCGACCTCGGGAGCGGGACGGGGGTCCTCGCCCTCGGTGCTGCACTCCTCGGTGCGGATCGGGTTGTCGGGGTGGAGCTCGACCCCGCCGCCCTCGAGGCCGCGAGGAGGAACGCGGCACGGCTGGGGGCGGAGGTGACCTTCATCCAGGGAGATGTGAGGGATCCGGGGCTGATCTCCGGGCTGGGCCGGTTTGACACGGTGATCATGAACCCCCCCTTCGGAGCGCAGGATCCCCATGCCGATCGCCCCTTTGTGGATGCCGCCCTCGTCCTCGCGCCGGTCGTGTACGGGATCTTCAACTCGGGTTCCCTTCCCTTCCTCGAAGCGTACACGGACGGAAGGGCGGAGATCGAGTTCGCCATCGGAGGAATCCTCCCCCTGAAAAGGACCCTCCCCTTCCACCGGAAGGAGCTGGTCGAGATCGAGGTCGAGATCCTGAGGATGAAGAGGCGGTAGGCCGTGTCCTCCTCCCGCACCATCGCCGGCCTGTCCATCGCCCATCTGGTCACCGATCTCTATGGGCCGGCCCTCCCGGCCATCATCTCCCTCCTCATCCTCCGCCAGGGATACTCGTATCTCGCGGCCGGGCTCCTCATCACCGTGTACAACGTGGTCTCCTCCCTCGCCCAGCCCGGCATCGGCTGGGTCCATGACCGGAAGGGGAGGCAGGTCCCCCCGGCCCTCTCCATCCTCATCTGCGGGGCTTTCATCTCCCTCCTCGGCCTCGCCCCAGGCTTTTCTGCCATGCTCACCTTCTGCGCCATTGCGGCCCTCGGCCACGCGGCCTTCCACCCGGTCGCCCTCGCCCTGACGGGCCGGGAGGCAACCGGGGAGAACCGGGGCCGGATTCTCTCCTACTTCGTCGTAGGGGGAAACCTGGGCTTCGCCCTCGGGCCTCTCGCCGCCGGAGTTGCCATGGAGATGCTTGGCCAGGAGGGTATCCTCTTCATGATCCTCCCGGCTCTCGCGATGGCCGTTGCCCTCCCTCTCCTGCTTCCGTCATCCTCTCATCATCCGCAGGGAAACGGTCCTCGTGAAGGAAAGGCGTCCGTACCGGTACTATGGACTCCGATCGCGGTTCTTGTTACCGCCGCATCCCTCCGCTCCATGGTGATCTTCGGCTCCATCGCCTACCTGCCCACCTTCCTCGCCGAGCAGGGTTTCGACCTCCTCACGGCCAACAGCCTCCTCACCCTCGTGCTCCTCGTCGGGGTGGGCGGGCAGGTCCTCGGGGGGGCGGCCTCGGACCGGTTTGGCCGGAAGGAGACCATCCTCGCGGGCATGGCCGGGACGGTCCTCTTCCTCGCCGGCTTCCTCCTCTTCCGCGGCCCGGCCGGCCTCCTGTCCCTCATGCTCTTCGGTTTCTTCCTCTGGTCGAGCTTCTCGGTGACCCTCGCCATCTCCCACGAGTTCCTGCCCGATAACCTCGGCCTCGCCTCGGGCCTTCTCCTCGGGCTCTCCATGGGCGTCGGGGGGCTCGGCGTCGCGGTCATCGGGGCGGCCGGGGATTCCCTCGGTCTCGGGGCGGCCCTCTGGGTGCTCCTCGGGGTGACCCTCCTTGCCACCCATCTCTTCATCCTGCTCCCGTACCCGTGGAAAGAGAGGGAATTTGTGGGAACTGGACATACGGATGATTCATAATACAGCGGAGGCATTCTTCCGGAATTGTCGGACGCTCCTGGGGGATTCGCTCCGCTCACCCCCGCCGCTTCGGCGTCCCCCGCGTGAGGATAGGCCGGTCATTTGGGGAAGCTACCTAATCAGGGATACCGTAAACGGGGGGGGGGGCGCCCGTGCGGCGGGGGGGCGGGTGAGCCCCCCCGAGAGCACACCAGGAGTAAAACGAGGATATCC
>DATGDI010000165.1:0-2552 GCA_035310965.1 Methanomicrobiales archaeon | reverse complement strand
AATATTCTCTCAGATGAAACCTTCGGGAGAAAGGATCCTGTACCCCTGCTACTTCGATGCCACCCTGGACAGGTCCTCGGGGAGGCGGGTTCCCGCCTCCCTCGCGGTCAAGGGGCCCACCCTCCCGGACCTGGAGCGGGCCGTGAAGAGGGAACGCCTCCGGTTCCGGGCCGAGGAGAAACACCATCCCACCCACTGGTCCAAGAGGGATGGCAGGCTCGTCGTCGCCTGGGAGGGCTCCAAAGAGGAGCTCCTCCGGCGGGTGGCCCGATCCCTCGACGTGAAGAGGTGAACCCGTGTACGACCTCCACACTCATACCACCCTTTCCGATGGAGAACTGCTCCCCATCGAGCTCGTCCGCAGGGCCTCGGTCCTCGGGTACCGGACCCTCGCCATCGCCGACCACGTCGACCCCGGGAACCTCTCCCCGGTCATCGCGGCGCAGATTCCCCTGAAGGAGCTCGCCGCCGCCTACGGGGTGACCCTCCTCATTGGAGTCGAGATCACCCATGTCCCGCCCCCCCACATCTCCCTTCTCGCCCGGCGGGCGAAGAAGGAAGGGGCAGAGATCGTTGTCGTGCATGGCGAGACCGTCGTCGAGCCGGTCGCCCCGGGCACGAACATGGCGGCCTGCACCTGCGATGAGGTGGATCTCCTCGCCCATCCCGGCCTCATCTCTCCCGAGGCCGCCCGGGAGGCGGCCCGGAGGGAGATCGCCCTCGAGATAACCTCCCGGGCCGGCCACAACCGGACGAACGGTCATGTCGTGCTCCTGGCCCGGTCTGCGGGTTGCACCATTGTCGTGGATTCGGATGCCCACGGCCCCGGCGATCTCCTGGACCCGGACGCGCGGGAAGCCGTGGCGCGCGGGGCCGGTCTCTCGATCCCGGAAGCCTCGGCCGCACTAGGTTTAAATATCGAGAAATGGCTCTCCCGTAGGAGAACTATTTAATCGTTGACCGCAATCCTTATATATAAAAAAGCGCCATATATATAAGTAACCTAAACACAGGTGAAAGTTCGAGGTAAATTTGAGGAGTTTAGGCAGCGTTCTTCACCGTTCAGGGAAACGCCTGTTACTCATTCATTGTGACGCCTCGAAACTCCCGCGCTTATATAGCGACGTGGTAGATAGACGCCTTCGGGCGGTTGGCAAGGTCGTCGACGTCTTTGGGAACATCGAGAAACCGTATGCGGCCGTGCTCTGTTACGGCACCTGCGGATTGGAAGTCGGAGAGAAACTATTTGGGAGGTAGGTGAGGACCCATGCAGGAGATTGAGAAGGTAAAGATCCTCCAGACAGAGAGAGAGGCCCTGAAGAAGCGCTCCAAGGAGGTTGCCCGGGAGCGCGAGCGGACGGGGCAGGACTATGCAGAGGTTGTCTGCCCGGAGTGCGGCGGCAGGCAGCTCGTCCATGACTACGAGCGGGCCGAGCTCGTCTGCCAGAACTGCGGCCTCGTCATCGATGAGGACTTCATCGACCGCGGCCCCGAGTGGCGGGCTTTTGACAACGACCAGCGGATCAAGAGGTCCCGGGTGGGGGCCCCCATGACCTTCACCATCCATGACAAGGGCCTCTCCACCATGATCGACTGGCGGAACCGGGACTCGTACGGGAGGGCCATCTCCTCCAAGAACCGGGCCCAGCTCTACCGGCTCAGGAAGTGGCAGCGCCGGATCCGGGTCTCCAACGCCACGGAGCGGAACCTGGCCTTTGCCCTCTCGGAATTGGACCGGATGGCCTCGGCCCTCGGGCTCCCGAGGAATGTCCGGGAGACGGCGGCCGTGGTGTACCGTGACGCCGTGGACAAGAACCTGATCCGCGGCCGGTCCATCGAGGGTGTAGCTGCTGCGGCCCTCTACGCGGCCTGCCGGCAGTGCTCCGTTCCGAGGACCCTTGACGAGATCGCCGAGGTCTCCCGGGTCTCGAGGAAGGAGATCGGGAGAACCTACCGGTTCATCTCGAGGGAGCTCGGCCTCAAGCTCCTCCCGACCTCGCCCATCGACTACGTGCCCCGGTTCTGCTCGGGCCTCAACCTGAAGGGAGAGGTCCAGAGCCGGGCGGTGGAGATCCTCCGCCAGGCCGGCGAGAGGGAGCTCACCTCTGGCAGGGGCCCGACCGGCGTCGCGGCGGCCGCCATCTACATCTCCTCCATCCTCGGGGGAGAGAGGCGGACACAGCGCGAGGTCGCCGAGGTGGCCGGGGTCACCGAGGTGACCATCCGGAACCGGTACAAGGAGCTCGCCGAGAAGCTCGACATTGAGATCATCCTCTGAATTCCCCTCTTTTTCTCAGTCCTTTGTATCTTCGTCCCTTAGTAAGGACTATATCTTCTTGGGGCAGAATCTGTACCTCGCGGGCTCGTAGATCAGGGGTAGATCGTTACGTTCGCAACGTAAAGGCCGCGGGTTCAAATCCCGCCGGGTCCACTCCGATTTTTTTTCCTGAACCGTTCAGATCATCCGGATATTAGATCGTCCTTTTGGCGACCGAAGGTCGCCCCGGGTCGAGGGCGGAGCCCTCGGTTCGGAACGCCCAAGGCCGCGGGTT
>DATGDI010000164.1:0-11618 GCA_035310965.1 Methanomicrobiales archaeon | reverse complement strand
GGCTCGGAGGTGACGATCTCGACCCCCTTGTCCCGCTTGATCCGGTGGGTGATGATCTCCAGGTGGAGCTCCCCCATGCCGCTGATCAGGTGCTCCCCCGTCTCCTCGTTGATGGAGACCTTCACCGTCGGGTCCTCCTTGCCCACCTGACGGAGCACGTCGACGAGCTTCGGGAGGTCCTTCATGTTCTTCGCCTCCACCGCTACCGTCATGACCGGCTCGCTGTAGTGCTTGAGGGACTCGAAGGGGGTCATGTCCATGAGGTTCGTCACCGTGGACCCGACGATGGCGTCCTTGAGGCCGGTCACGGCGATGATATTCCCGGCCGGGATCCCGCCCTCCACCTCGTTCCGGTCGGGGCCCATGAAGATTCCTACCGACTGGAGGCGGTTGCCCTTCTTCGCCGTTCCCATGACAAAGACCTCCATCCCCCGCTGGACCTTCCCCGAGAAGAGCCTCCCGGTGGCCACCTCACCCGCGTGGGGGTCGAAAGAGATATCGGTGACCATGAGGCAGACCGGGCCGTTCGGGTCACAGGCGAGCATGGCCTTTCCTTCGGGGGTGGTCTTGTCCCCGTGCCAGATCACGTTGATCCTCCGCGTCTGCGCCTCCAGGGGGTTCGGGAGGTGGTGCACGACCATGTCCAGGATCACGGAGCAGATGGGGCTCTGCTTCGCGAGCCACTTCTGGTCATTGTCCCGGCACTTGTTGTACACGTCCTTGAAGGAGACGCCGGACTTCTTCATGTACGGGACCGAGACCGCCCACTTGTACAGGGCCGAGCCGAAGGCCACCGAGCCGTTCGCGGCATCGATCTTCCAGCCCTTCTGGTACATCTCCTCGTTCATCCCGCGGATCAGCTTGTTGATCTTGTCGATAACCTTCCCGAGCCGGATCTGCATCTCGGTCTCGTCGACCTTGAGCTCGTTCACCAGCCGGTCGACCTTGTTGATGAAGAGGATCGGACGCACCTGCTCCTTCAGGGCCTGGCGGAGCACGGTCTCTGTCTGGGGCATGGGCCCCTCGACCGCGTCCACGAGGACGACCGCGCCGTCCACCGCCCGCATCGCCCGGGTCACGTCTCCCCCGAAGTCCACGTGGCCGGGGGTATCGATCATGTTGATCAGGTACTCCCCGCCCTCGTACTCGTGGACCATGGAGACGTTCGAGGCATCGATGGTGATGCCCCGGGCCTGCTCCATCTCGTCCGAATCCATGAAGAGCTGCTTTCCTGCGAGCTCCTCGCTGATCATCCCCGCCCCCGCGAGGAGGCTGTCCGAGAGGGTGGTCTTCCCGTGGTCAATGTGGGCAACGATCCCGATGTTCCGGATGTGGTCGGGCTTGTCCATCAGGGTGGTTACCCTTTGCACGATCTTTTCTGCTCGGGTCATGGTGTCACCTGAAAAAAAGGATGGTTCCTTACCGGGAGGCCTTCGCGATCCGCTCGCGCTCCTCCCGTTTGGTCACGGAGTAGCACTTGGAGTCGCCCCGGGCGGCCGCGATGAGCTCGTCGGCGAGGACCTCGGGGACATGCTTCTTGCTCTTGTGGGAGGCCGTATACACCCCCTCGCAGATGAACCTGATGGCCGAGTTCACCCTTCTGAGGGGTGCGGTGTCCACGGACTTGGGGACATTGATGCCGCCGTACTTGAGCCTGACCGTCTCCTCGCGGGGGCCGGCCTGGGAAATGGCGTCCACGAGGATCTGGACCGGGTTCTTCCTGGTCTTCTTGTGGATGATCTCGAAGGCGTCCTTTGTGATCCGGATGGCGCGGTGCTTCTGCCCCGTGTTCATCTCGGTCTGCATGAGCCGGTTGATGAGCCGCTCGACGATGAGCATCTCGCCCTTCGCGAACTGCTGCTTCGTGAACTTGCCGCTCGAGTGGGGGACGATCATGGAATGGAGGTTGATGTACCGCTTGAGGGAGGGGTCCGCCACCTCCACCTCGTTTAAGTCCCAGCGGTTGAAGAGGAGCCGGGGCTCCTTCTCCTCCTTCTCCTTCTCCGGGGCGGCGGGGACGGTCTCCACGGCGGGCTCCTTTGCCTTCATGAGGATGGCCCGGGCTGCCTCCTCCTTCTCCTTCTTCCCTTCCTTCGGCTCCTTCGCGGGCTTCACCCCCTCCTCCTTCTTCGGGGCCCGCTCCCTCTTCGGCTTCGGGGTCTTCGCCGGTTCCTTTGCCGGCTCCTTCAGGGCTGCCTTCACCGGCTCCTCAACCGGTACCTGCTGGTCGTCCGCCATGGGGCTCACCTGCGCGGTTTCTCCTTCCTGCCGACGACGAGCTCCCGGAGGGAGACGTTGTTCACCTTGGTCACGACGTACCGGACGCCCGGGATGTCCCCCATGGACCGGCCGAGCCGGCCGCCGATGCCCTCGATCTCGACCTCGTCGTGCTCGTCGATGAAGTTGATGGCCCCGTCGCCCGTGCAAAAGGCCGTGACCTGCCGGCCGTTCTTGATGAGCTGCACCCGCACCGCCTTCCGGATGGCGGAGTTGGGCTGCTTGGCCTCGATCCCGATCTTCTCGAGCACGATCCCCCGTGCCTGGGGCGAACCCTCCAGGGGGTCTGCCTTCTCGTCGAGGTGGAGGAGCCGGCGCGCATAGCGCTTGTCGCTCCACCGGAACTTTTTCGAGTCACGCGCAAGTTTCCGCGCCGCGAATTTACCGAGTCCCATCTGATGTCCCCGTACAATCGTTTCTTATAGGATTCGTATCCTGAGCAATTGAGGTCTAAATTTTTGCGCGGAGAGAACTTATATATTGTGGCAGGGACGGGCCGACGGGAAGGGACGACCGGCTGATCTTTCGTGAACGGTCCCGGGACATCGCCCCCGCCGTTCTGGTGCCTCCTCCGGATCGCGAGGGGTACCGGGGTATCCTGAACAGTGTCGGGTGGGTGGAGGGGGTGGCGGGTGGGTTACAGTCCTGTTTCTATGAAGCCAAACAGTGAATCAACCTAACACTTGACTAGAACCGTACATTTGATCCGGCGGACGCTCCTGGGGGAGGGAGGTTTCATCAGAAACCGACCTGGAGCAATGAAGTTGCGATGCTCGCTTCTGCTCATCGCACCCTGATGGGTGCTCCATACTCGGGGATACGCATCCCCTCGTATGCCCCCGCCGCTCCGGCGTCCCCCGAATTGCGATGGACTCCTCATCCCGTTGAACCGCCCATCACAACACTCCCGTAACCCACGGGGTGCCCGTGCGGCGGGGTGGCGTAGTGTCGCGACTTCGTTGCTCCAGGTCAGGTTCTAATGAACCCTCCCTCCCCGAGAGCACCCCATTAAAAGGAGGATCAGATATAGAGCAATGGTTCGGGATCTATCCCTCGAGCCAATTGAGAGTGAGTCCCGAGAGGCAGCTCCGGGCCGGTTTACAAGGGGCCTTATATTTCCCAACGCCCATAAGCTTCCTCCATGGAGACCTCGAAGGGCGGGGGCCCGAGAGAGAGCGCGAAGGGCAGGAGCCCGAGCGGGAACCAACAGGCCGAAGGCCTGGTGGTGAGACAGCAGGGCGAGGCCCTGATGGGGACCTCGAAGGGTGGGGGCCCGAGAGAGAAACAGCAGGGCGAGGCCCTGATGGGGACCTCGAAGGGCAGGAGCCCGAGAGAGAACCAGCGGGGCGAGGCCCCGGTGGTGACCGTCATCTACAAGGAGGTCTGTTTTGATGCCTCCCACCGGCTCCTCCATTACGAGGGAAAGTGCAAGAATCTCCACGGGCACCGGTGGCGGGTCGAGGTCTGGATCGCGGGGGAGATCGACCCGGAGACCGGCATCCTGGTGGACTTCAACGTGATCCGGGATGTCATCGAGAGGTTCGACCACCAGGTGATCCTGAACCGTGACGACCCGATGGTCGCCTGCCTCGAGAAATTCCAGCCCGTGGTGAAGACGCGGGGGGACCCGTCCAGCGAGGTCCTCGCCGGGGAAATCCGGAGGCTCCTGGAACGGGAGTTCGGGTCAGGAAAGAGCCGAGCCTGGGTCCTCCGGATCAGGGTCTGGGAATCCGACACCTGCTGCGCAGAACAGGAATATGAAGGTCAGTGAGATCTTCCGGTCCATTCAGGGCGAGGGAAGGAGCCAGGGGCTCATCACCACCTTTGTCCGGCTCTCGGGGTGCAACCTGAACTGCGCCTGGTGCGATACCCCCTACGCGCGGGAGGGCGGAAAGGAAGTTCCCGCCGGGGATGTCTTCCAGGCCATCGAGTTCTCCTCCTGTAACCGGGTCTGCATCACCGGCGGGGAGCCGCTTCTCCAGCGGGAGGAGGTGACGGCCCTCGCGGAGAGGCTCTGCGGGGCGGGCTACCAGGTGGAGATCGAAACGAACGGGACCATCGATTTCTCCACCCTCCAGAGGTTCGCCTCCGTCTGCATGGATGTGAAGTGCCCTTCCTCGGGAGAGGAGAGCGACCTTTCCCTCCTCTCCCGGATCCTCGGGAATGACGCGGTGAAGTTTGTGGTGAACGACTCCGAGGACCTGGACTATGCCCGTGATGTCATCGCGGCGAACCCGATTCCGGGCGAGTACCTGGTTTCACCGGTGTACGGGTCTGACTACGGGGCGCTGGCCCGCCAGGTCCTGGACCGGAACATGCCGGTGAGGTTTCAGATCCAGCTTCACCGGATTCTCGGAGTGCGGTGAGAATGACCATGATCCGGTTCAGAGCGGGGGCAATCCGGTGACCGATATCTACCGGGGGAGGCGGCTCCGGGTGGTGAAGGAGCTCTACCGGCTCCCCTCGGGAAAGGAGAAGGAGCGGATCGTGATCCATCCGGGGGATGCGACCGCCATGCTCCCCATCGAAGGGGACACCTGCATCCTCCTCCGCCAGTACCGGTTCGCCATCGGGGAGTGGCTCTGTGAGGCGCCGGCAGGAACCATGGATCCGGGCGAGACCCCCCTCGAGACCGCCCGGAGGGAGCTCATCGAGGAGGCCGGCCTCTCGGGCGGGAATTTCATCCCCCGGGGATTCATCTACACCACCCCCGGGTTCACCACCGAGAGGATCCACCTCTTCGAGGTCCGTGACCTCGCCCCTTCCGCCGAATTCACGAAGGACGAGGACGAGGAGATCGAGGTGGTGCGGGTCCCGATCCCCGAGGTGCTCGCCATGGCCCGCGATGGCCGGATCCGGGATGCGAAGACCCTCGCCCTCGTGTTCCGCTGCCTGGAGGGCTGATGCGTTCGAGTTCTCTTCTCCTCGGGCTCATCTTCGCAGGCCTGATCCTGGGAACGGGCTGCCTGGGGACGGGGTCTCAGGGTCCCACCTGGTCGGTGACGAACGACGGGTACCTCGGGCTCACCTGCCCGGGTCCCGCGACCGTGAACGAATCGATCCTGGAGAGGAACGGCTCCCTTACCCTCAGGGAGGTTTCCTTCCGGAACATCGACGAGGAGGTCTTCGGCCTTCTCGCTTCTCCGGTGAATCCAAGGGGTGCCATCGTCCTCGCACCGGGCGCCGGAGTGACGAAAGAGAGGGAGAGGGATCGGGTCGAGACCTATGCTATGGCCGGGTGTACGGCCCTCGTCCTCGACCTCAGGGGCAACGGAGGGGAGACCCGGGGGAGGCCCTTCGACCCAAACCTTGACTTCATGGCCTTCAACCTGGGGGCCTGGCCGGAGTTCTTCAAGACTGCCTGCGACATCTCTGCATCACGGGAGATTATCGCGGGCCGCTGGCAGGTCCCTGTCTATGCCATGGGGGCCTCCAACGGCGGGCGGTACGCCGCCATCGCCGCGGCCGCGGACCCGGGCTTCGCCGGTTACATCGGGGTGTCGACCTCGGGCTTTGGCCTCGCCGGGAACCAGTACACCGGGAATGCCTCGCGCTTCCTTCTCTCCATCGACCCGGACCATGCCATCGGGAAGATCTCCCCCCGACCCGTCTGGATCTTCCACTCCCGCGAGGACCCCATCATCAACTTCACCCTGGGGGAGGAGCTCTTCAGCCAGGCCGGGAACCCGAAGACCTTCATCGTCTTCAACGGGACCCATGGGGAGAACGAGGAGGTCGACCGGAGGGTGATGGAGATCTGCACCTCGGGGTGACCCCTCTCGGTCGCACCCGCCTGATGGCGGGTTGCTCCAGGTCGGTTTCTTCGCGACTTGGCCACGATTACCCTTCGCGGCACTCCTATTCCCTCCGGGGAATAGTCGTCGTCGCTCGAGGACGGTTCCTACGGACCCTCCCTCTGACGAACCCTCCCTCGCAACATCGTTGCTCGAGGTCGGTTCCTTTCGGAACCTCCCACTCCGCTCGATGGTTTATATAGCATCGCTCACCAAACTATGGAAGAATCCGGGTGAGATACTCCACCCGGGGAGCATGGATCCGTGAGCGCGGAGAAGACGGTCGAGGCGGGGCAGGAGCAGGACGAGGCCCGCCGGCGGTACGAGTTCAAGAAGACCCTCGAGAAGCTCGAGGCAAAGGAGGGGAGCGGGACCGAGCTCATCACCCTCTACATCCCGCCCGACAAGCAGATCCATGACGTGACCGCCCAGCTCAGGGACGAGTACGGCCAGTGCTCGAACATCAAGTCCAAGCAGACGAGGACGAACGTCCAGTCGGCCATCTCCTCCATCCTCGCCCGGCTCAAGTACTACAAGCGGCCCCCGCCCAACGGCATGGCGGTCTTCTGCGGGACCGTCCTCCTCGGGGGTGACCGGACCGACCTCGAGTGCACCATCATCGAGCCCCCGGAACCCCTCAACCTCTACATGTACCGATGCTCCTCCCAGTTCGAGCTCGACCCCCTGAGGAGCATGCTCGTCGAGAAGCAGGTCTACGGCCTCATCGTCATCGACCGGCGGGAGGCCTACTGGGGGTTCCTCCGGGGGGACCGGATCGAGGCCGTCTCCGGGGCCACCTCCACGGTCCCCGGGAAGCAGCGGAAGGGCGGCCAGTCCTCGGTCCGGTTTGCGCGGCTCCGGCTCATCGCCATCAACGAGTTCTTCAAGAAGGTGGGGGAGAGGGCGAGCGCCACCTTCCTCGCCGAGAAGGAATTCTTCGAGCGGTTCAAGGGGGTTCTCATCGGGGGGCCCTCCCCCACGAAGGAGGAGTTCGAGGCCGGCGGTTTCCTCCACCACGAGATCCAGAAGAGGATCATCGGCCTCTTCGATGTCTCGTATACGAACGAGAGCGGCCTCACCGAACTCGTCGACGCCGCCCAGGACGCCCTCAAGGGGATGGACATCGTCCGGGAGAAGACCATCATGAACCGGTTCCTCCAGGAGCTCGTGAAGGAGAACGGGAACGCGGCCTACGGCGAGGAATCGGTCAGGAAGAATCTCGAGGGGGGGGCCGTGGACACCCTCATCCTCTCCTCCCGGCTCAGGAAGCTCCATGTCCGGATCAAGTGCCCCAACTGCACCCACCGGCACGAGACCACGGTCCAGACCGAGGCCGGGGTGAAGATCCACGAGATCGAGCTCGGGGGCTGCCCCTCCTGCTCGACCCCCCTCGTCATCGAGGAGGAGGTGGACATCGTCGAGGCCCTCACCCAGCTCGCCGACCGGACCGGGACGAAGGTGGAGATCATCTCCGACGAGTTCGAGGAGGGGTCGATGCTCTTCAACGCCTTCGGGGGGATCGCCGCCATCCTCCGGTACAGGACGGGGTATTAGGATGTTCCTCGACTACTCCCGCCGGGTGGCCGGAGCCATCCGGGAGGAGACCGGCGGTGCGGATCCAACCCTCACGGACGGCGGGATCCATGCCGACCTGGCCTCGACCATCGCCTTTTCCCTCGCAAAGGCCGAGCGGCGCTCTCCAGCGGCCATCGCCGGCGAGCTCGCGAAGCGGCTCTCCCTCCGGCCGGACCTCGCGGGGATCCGGATCGAAGCCAAGGGGCCGTACCTGAACTTCATCTTCGGGGCGGAGTATCTAAGCGACTCGATCCGGGAGGCGGTGAAGCCCGGCTACGGGACCCTTCCCGGCCGGGAGGGGAGGGTGGTCATCGAGCATACCTCGGCGAACCCGAACGGGCCCCTCCACGTCGGGCATATCCGGAACACCATCATCGGGGACTGCCTCGCCCGTGCCTTCCGGAAGGCGGGCCACCGGATCGAGACCCACTACTACGTGAACGACATGGGGAGGCAGATCGCCATTGTCGTCTGGGCGGTGGACCGGTACGGGCCAGGGGACCCGGGGGAGAAGGGGGACGACCGGATCGCGAGGGCCTACATCCAGGCGAACCGGGACCTGGAAGGCAGCCCGGGTTCCGCCCCCGAAATCGACGGACTCATGCAGAAGGTGGAGGCCGGGGACCCTGAGGTCATGCGGAAGTTCCGGTCGGCGGTCACCATCTGCCTCGACGGGATCAAGAAGACCCTCTCAGACCTCGGTGTCTCCCATGACCGGTTCATCTGGGAGAGCGATTTCGTGAGGAACGGGGACGTGGAGCGGGTGCTCGGGAGGATAAAGCGCCTCGCCGAGTACCGGGAGGACGAGACCGTCTGGCTCGACCTCACGGCGGCCGGCTTCGAGAAGCCATACATCCTCCGGAGGAGCGACGGGACCACGGTGTACGCGGCGAGGGACATCGCCTACCACATCTGGAAGGCGAGGAACTTCGGCCGGATCATCGATGTCCTCGGCGCGGACCATAAACTCATCGGGGCCCAGCTCGTGACCACCCTGGGGCTCCTCGGCGAGACCCCCCCGACCATCGTCCACTTCGAGTTCGTCTCCCTCCCCGAGGGGTCCATGTCCACCCGGCAGGGGAAGTTCGTCTCGGCGGATGCCCTCCTCGCCGAGGTGGCCTCCCGGGCCCTCGACGAGGTGTCCTCGCGCCGGACCGAGCTCCCCGAGTCAGCGAGGAGGGCCATCGCCCGGTCGGTGGCCATCGCCGCCATCCGGTACGACATGGTGAAGATCTCTCCCGAGAAGGCCATGGTCTTCGACTGGAAGGAGGCCCTGGACTTCGAGCGGCAGAGCGGCCCGTACATCCAGTACGCCCATGCCCGGGCCTGCTCCATCCTCGAAAAGGCCGGGGCCTTCTCCCCCGCCTTCGAGTACCGGGATCCCATGGAGATCGCCCTCGTGAAGGCCATCGCCCGGTTCCCCGCCGTCGTCGAGCAGGTGACCCTGGAGCTTCGCCCTCACCTCCTCGCCTCCTACGTCCACGAGCTCGCGAACCTGTGGAACACCTTCTACCAGCATGTCCCGGTCCTCAAGAGCGAGGGGGTGACCCGGGAGAGCCGGCTCACCCTCGTCACAGCGACGGCGAACACGCTCTCGGAGGCGCTCCTCACCCTGGGGATCGATGCCCTCGATACCATGTGAGGAGCCGCAGCGGCAGCTGCGGAGGCAGGGCTACCAGTTCGTATCGCCCGGCTCCTCGGCGGCGGTGAAGCCCTGCCTCTGGTGCAAGAGGGCTCTCTGCGGCGGGGAGATGTGCTACAAGGCCCGGTTCTACGGGATCGGAAGCCACCGCTGCATCCAGATGACCCCCACCCTCCGGTGCACCCAGCGGTGTCTCTTCTGCTGGCGCTCCTTCGAGCATGAGCCGAAGACCGACACAGACATCCAACCGGAGCTCATCGCTGACCGGCTTCTCGATCTCCAGAAGAGGGCCCTTTCAGGCTACAAGCCTTCGTACCGGGTGACCCCGGAGAAGTTCCGCGAAGCCCTCGAGCCGAGACACGTCGCCATCTCTCTCGCCGGGGAGCCGACCTGCTACCCCCACCTCCCGGCGCTCGTGGACATCCTCAACTCCCGGGGCTACACCACCTTCCTTGTCTCGAACGGCACCCGGCCCTGGGTCCTCGAGGAGACGCGCCCCTTCCAGACCTATGTCTCCCTCTGTGCACCGGACCGGGAGACGTACGAAAGGCTCTGCCGCCCCGTGACCGACAGCTGGGAGAGGGTGGTGGAGAGCCTGGGGATCCTCGGAAAGAGAAGATCGGCCATCCGGATCACCGTCGTCAGGGGGGAGAACGATCACCGCCCGGACCTCTACGCGGGGCTGATTCAGGATTCCGGGGCCCGGTTCGTGGAAGTGAAGGGTTATATGTTCCTGGGATACAGTAGAAAACGATTGAAGAAGGAGAACATGCCCGAACACGGGGAGATCCAGGCCTTTGCCTCGGCTCTCGCGGGCGGCTCCGACTACGAGATCAGGGACGAGAGCCCGGCGAGCCGGGTGGTGCTCCTGGAGCGGACGGGATGAAATTCGACGCAGGGAAATGGAGGGATCGGGCGAGGGAGGACTTCGAAAAGGCGTGGCACGAGGGACCCGGGGTGCTGACCCCGCCGGGCGGCGACGGGAAGTACCCCCGGCTCCGGTACGGCCACGCCCGGCCCCACCCGGTGTTCGACACCGTGAGCCGCCTCCGTGAGGTCTACCTCTCCCTCGGCTTCGAGGAGTGCTGCAACCCCCTCATCGTGGACGAGCAGGAGGTGTACCGGCAGTTCGGCCCGGAGGCCATGGCGGTCCTGGACCGGGTGTTCTACCTCGGGGGTCTCCCCCGGCCGAACGTCGGGATCGGGAAGGAGCGGATCGATGCCATCGGGGAGATCCTTGGCCGTCCCATCGGCCCCGATGTGGAGACCCGGCTCAGGGAGACCCTCCATGCCTACAAGAAGGGCGAGGTTGAGGGGGACGACCTCGTCCACGCCATCTCCGTGGTCCTTGCCGCGGATGATGCCACCGTCGTAAAGGTGATGGACCGGGTCTTCCCCGAGTTCCGGGAGCTCGCCCCGGAGTCCACCCGGCGGACCCTCCGGAGTCACATGACGAGCGGCTGGTTCCTCACCCTCTCGTCGAACTGGCAGCGCCGCCCCCACCCCATCCGCCTCTTCTCCGTGGACCGCTGCTTCCGGCGGGAGCAGGAGGAGGGCCCGACCCGGCTCATGACCTACCACTCGGCCTCCTGCGTCGTGGCTGGCGAGGACGTGACGAACGAGGAGGGGAAGGCGGTCGCCGAGGCCCTCCTCTCGGCCTTTGGTTTCACGAAGTTCACCTTCCAACCCGACGAGAAACGGTCCAAGTACTACATGCCCGGTTCCCAGACCGAAGTGTACGCGACCCACCCGGTCCGAGGGGAGGTTGAGGTGGCCACCTTCGGGGTCTACTCCCCCTCGGCCCTTGCCGAGTACGGCATCGAGGTCCCGGTCATGAACCTGGGCCTCGGGGTGGAACGCCTCGCCATGATCCTCACCGGGTCAGAGGACATGCGGGCCCTCTCGTACCCCCAGTTCTTCCCCCGGGATCTCACCGACCGGGAGATCGCCGGGGCCGTCTCCCTGAAGGAGGAACCGGCCACGGCGACCGGGAGGTTCATCGCCCGGGCCATCCGCGAGACCGGCATGGCCAACCCCACTGCCCCCGGTCCCTGTTCCTTTACGGCATGGGATGGGGATCTGCTCGGCCACCGGGTGAAGGTCTTCGTCGAGGAGCCGGAGGCGAACGCGAAGCTCCTCGGGCCCGCCTGCGGGAACGAGGTCTTCGTCCACCAGGGGAACATCCTCGGGATCCCGGACAACGAGAAGTGGGCCCAGATACGGAGTGAGGGGGTCTCGACAGGGATCGTGTACATCGATGCCGTTGCGGCCCTCGCGGCGTCCCGGATCGAGGAGGCAGCCCGGTGCGGGAAGGGCACTACCGTCCAGGT
>DATGDI010000163.1:0-3795 GCA_035310965.1 Methanomicrobiales archaeon | reverse complement strand
CGTCCTCGTGGGCCTCTCCATCGTCGGAGGACTGGTCCTCCCCTGGACGTACATCATCGCGGCCGTCCTCATCCTCATCGGGCTCGTGTTCATCGCCCGCGGGTTCGGGTGGATGAGGTAGAGCCCTGGAGATCCGAGTTCATCCTTTTTCTCCTGGCACAGGAATAGGGTGAGGGAAAGAAACCATGGCCGGAAAGATACTCATCGCATATACATCGAGGAGGGGATCGACCGCTGAGATCGCCGAGGCGATGGGGAAAGAGCTCGAGGCAGTGGGAAACAGCGTTCAGGTCACCGACATGAAGAATGTCGCCTCCATCGAAGGGTTCCAGGCCGTGGTCATCGGCACCCCCATCTACCTGGGGAAGGTCGAGAAGCCGGTACATGCCTTCGTGGCACGCCACCGGGAGGGGCTCCTCGCGGTCCCGGTCGCCGCCTTCGCCGTCGGCATCACGCCGGTGAATTCGCCACCCGAAGCCGTGGAGGGGGTGCTCGCCACCTTCCGGGCCGCCCTCGATCCGGTGAAGCCCGTCGCGGTCACCATGTTCGCCGGCGTGCTGGACATGTCAAAGATGTCCTTCCTCGAACGAACCATCATCGGCTCCATGAAGATCCTGACCGGCGATTTCCGGGACTGGGACGCCATCAAAAAATGGGCCCGCGAGCTGCCGGCGGTGCTGAAGATCTGAAGTTTTTTCCTGTTCCCATGGGTCTCCTCGTTCCCGACTGCCAGTAACGTGTTTGGGGACTCCCGAGAACGATAAGCACAATGCCGACGCGTTTTCCCCGAGAGGGGCGCAAAAAATACCGCCGTTCCCGTCCACAACCTAGATAAGAAGGATCGAATCCACTTCTCCCCATGAAAGCCAGGGACAAGGTGAAGGTGGGGGTTGTCGCCGCCGTCTGCCTCATGGGGCTCGTGGTCGCCCTGAAGAACGTGCTCCACATCTCCCCGGATATCATCTCCCGCGACATGATCATCTACATCATCGTGTACTTTGGCTTCATCACCGCCCTGAACTTCACCGAGGAAACCCCCGGGGAACCAGCCAGCCCGAAAAAGACGAGGGACAGCCCATGGACCTGGAGCCTCCTCGTCATCCTGATAACCCTGGCCATCGTCGCGGTCTACGCCCTCGGTTGACCCCGGAGGGAAAACCCATATCATGATGCCGGGCGATGGATCACCCATATGAGTGCTCCACCCGAACCCTCCCTCGGCGCCCAGAAGAAGCTCGCCGTCCTCATCGATGCCGACAACACCTCCGCGAGCATCATCGGTGCCCTTCTCGACGAGATCGCGACCTACGGCATCGCGAGCGTGAAGAGGGCCTACGGGAACTGGACCTCCGAGACCCTCCAGCCCTGGAAGAAGACGCTCCTCGACTACTCCATCCAGCCCATGCAGCAGTTCGCGTACACCACGGGGAAGAACGCCACCGACTCGGCCCTCATCATCGATGCCATGGACCTCCTCTACACGGAGAAGTTTGACGGGTTCTGCATCGTCTCCTCTGACAGCGACTTCACCCGTCTCGCATCCCGGATCCGGGAGTCGGGCCTCACCGTGTACGGCTTCGGTGAGCGGAGGACCCCGAAGCCCTTCGTCCAGGCCTGCGACAAGTTCATCTACACCGACATCCTGGGGAAGCCCGAACCGGTCGCCGAGCCGAAGCCCGGGGCACATGCAGAGGTGAGGCCCCCCGAGAAGTCCCGGAGACCGGGGGAGGACAAGAACCTGGTGAACCTCCTCAAGGCAGCGGCTGAGAGCTGCTCGGACGAGGACGGCTGGGCGTACCTCGCGGACCTCGGGAACAACATCCTCCAGAAGAAGCCGGACTTCGACCCCCGGAACTACGGGTACAAGAAGCTCAAGGACCTCGTCGAGGATACGAGGCTCTTCGATATCCATGAGTCCTCAGTCGGTGATTCGCCGGCGAAGACCATCCAGGTCCGGTTCAAGAAGGCGAAGAGGAAGAGGGGCTTCCGGGGTTAGGGGGGGTCGCGTGAGGCGAAGGAACTGGATGCTGGGGTTCCTGGGATTTCTGGGATTCATGGGGTTCCAGGGGATCGTCGGCCTCGCGAAGGGCGACTGGCTCGAGGCCGTGTATGTCCTCTGGTTCTCCTTCTTTGCATGGTTCGTCAATTTTCTTCCGGAGAAGGGGACCCAGAAGGTGCCTGATCCCGGTCCCCCGCCTTCACACCCGGGAACCCGAGAGTGACAACAGGGCCGAGAAAATGATCGTTTCACCGGGAGAAGAACCATGAACCTGGTAATCGCATGCATCGGGTTATTCTTCTCGGCAGAGGGGGCTGCGAATATTCTCTACTGGCGGACCGACAATCACCCCTGGTATTTCCAGGCAGGCCGGTTCGTCCGGGTGGCCCTGGGCGTCGTGCTCATCACCATGGCCGTTGCAGGCATCCCGTAACCGGATGAAGGCGGGGTTCCGGAGAGACCCGGTTCACCCGGGATTTCAAGAATTGTGCATCGCGGGTATCTTTATTTCCTCCCGCGCTCACGGGGAATCTCATCCGAGGAAGGGTGAGGTCCCCATGGAAACGGATCCGAAAAAATTGTCAGGAAAGGTCGCCATCGTCACCGGCGCCTCGTCGGGAATCGGGCGTGCGACCGCACGGCTTCTCGCGGGTCACGGGGTGAAGGTCGCGCTCGTCTCCCGGTCGAGCGAAAAACTCGAGAACCTTGCGGGGGAACTTCCCGGGTCGCTCGCGGTTCCCGCCGACATGACCATGATCCCGCAGGTGAAGAGCATGGTGAAACAGACCCGGGAGCACTACGGGAGGATAGACATCCTGGTCAACAACGCCGGGCAGGGATACGATGCCCCGGTCGAGCTCATCGACATCGGGACCCTCCGCTACATCTACGACCTTTTCATCACCGGCCCGATCATCGCCATGCAGCAGGTGATCCCCATCATGAGGACCCAGGGAGGAGGGACCATCCTCAACGTCAGCTCCGCGGTCGCCCTGCTGGACCTCCCGGGCATGAGCCCGTACGCATCGGCGAAGAAGGCGCTTGCCGGTATCAGCCTCGCCGCACGGCATGAGCTTGCGAGGGACGGCATCGTCGTCTCCGTGGCGTACCCGTACATCACCCTGACCGAGTTCGAGAAGAACACCATCCGTGCGATACCGGTGCCCCCCGACCAGATGGAACCGACCGGCCCGTACCCGCCGGACTCCGCGGAGTTCGTCGCGGAACGCCTCGTCGAGGGCATCCTCTCCGGCGAGGCGAAAATCTTTTCCCATGAGTGGCAGAAGAGTCAGGGAAGGGAGGAGCGATGAGGGACAGGGAAGAAAAGGAAGACCGCAAACCAGGTATCTCACGGAGAGCGGTCGTTCTCTTCGGGGCGATGCTGGGATCGTACATCGCGGGGCGGGTGTATGATTTGATAAAGGGGAGGAGGTAGAACGATAGGGTGGACCGGGGGAGTACGGGCCTTTGTCCGGGGGTTTACCGAGGGCATCACTCTCCCTCTCGTCGAGATCCTGTTTTCCTTCTTTCTCGTGATCCTGGCCGCCCTCCTGCAGGCGGTCCCTTTCCCGGCCGCCGACGGGACCCCGGTGATCAACGTGCCCCTCCTCCTCTTCGTCTTCGGGGTCATGAGCATCGTGCAGAGCCTAGTTCTCGGCATGAAGAAGATGGCCTATGCGACGGGGTACTGTATCGGTGCGGTGGCGGGGATGGCCCTCTTCTTCGGTCTCTTCGCCGGCCTTCTTACCGACCTTTTTCCACAGATCGTCCCCCGGGCATCGACGGCGACAGCGGGC
>DATGDI010000162.1:0-2898 GCA_035310965.1 Methanomicrobiales archaeon | reverse complement strand
CACGGGTGCCCAGAGCGACGGGGACGACATCGTCTTCACCGACTCGGGCGGGACCACGGTGCTCCCCCACGAGATCGAGAGCTTCACGAAGTCGAGCGGGGCCCTCGTCGCATGGGTGAAGCTCCCGACCGTCTCCTCCTCGGCGAACACCGACATCTACCTGTACTACGGGAACTCTTCCACGGCCAGCCAGCAGAACGCAAGCGGCGTGTGGGACTCGAACTACAGGGGTGTCTGGCACATGAACGTGACTGCCGACAGCACTTCCCTCAATACCTGTACCAATCAGGGTTCAACCAGCACCACAGGGAAGGTCAACAATGCCCGGTACTTCGGGACCTCACAATACATCGATTGTGGGGCCTTCGAGAACCTCAACAATCAGCTGACCCTTGAAACATGGCTGAAGCTCGATACCAACATCCCCGCGAGTACATGGCCGAATGATGTCGGGAAAGGGAATGAAAACTGGGGCGGCTGGAGGTTATATTCGCAGAATTCCAACCAGCTGATGTTTGCGTACAATGGAAGCGACAACAGTATTCACTACGACCTCTACGACAACATCAATCTCGGTACCTGGTACCAGGTGGCGATAACCTTCGATGTGTCCGGGAACAGCGCACGCATGTACGTGAACGGCCAGCCCTACATGACGGCCGGTGCATCCCACGGCATCAGCAACGGACCGCAAAACCTGATCATCGGTACGACCTCGAACCAGCTCAACACCAACCTCGACGAGGTTCGCATATCCAATGTCGCCCGCTCCCCCGGGTGGATCGCCACCGAGTACGCAAACCAGAACCGGCCCGACCTCTTCTTCTCGGTCGGGACAGAGGAGGCATCCCCGTGTGGCGGCAGCGGCGGCTCAGGTTGCACCGGGATCGCGGTGGATTCGACCGCCTCCGGAGCCTCCGGGAATTCGACCTCCACCCTGAGCATCTCCCACACGACCTCCGGTTCCAACCGGCTGATGCTCGTGGGGGTCTCCCTCCAAGACAGCGATACATCCTGGAACGATTATACCAACAAGGTGAATGTCAGCAGTATCAGCTACAACGGGAAATCCCTGTCGAGGGTCGGTTACGCCCTGAATGCCGACGATGCGAGGGTCGAGATCTGGAGGCTCATCGCTCCGGATACAGGGACCTACAACGTCATCATCACCCTGAACCAGTCCCTGCATAACAACGGGTACATCGTGGGCGGCGTGATGACCTTTACGGGTGTGGATCAGACGACCCCCCTGGGGACCTTCGCCTCGCAGGCTTTAAACGAAAGTGTCATCCCTGTGAACGTGACGGTCTCCTCCGCGGCGAACGAACTCGTGTTCGGGGCCATTGCGAACGAATACGGTTCAATCTCGTCAGACACCACCGGAGGCCAGATCGGACGCTGGAGCCGCCATGTCGGCATAGGGATGGATGCCGGAGACGGTAATGGACTTGAATACACCAATGGTGCCGGGAGTACAAAGCCGGGTGCCGCATCGGTGAAAATGAACTGGACCCTCGGGAACTGGTATAATCATTGGGCAGCAGCCGGCGTCTCTATCAAGCCGTGCAGCAGCGGCTGCACCCTCGGCACCGTGGGGGTGGACGTGATCTCCAGCGGCCAGAACACCACCCCGATCTCGGGCATCACCCTCTCCCACGCCACCTCCGGGTCCAACCGCCTCATGCTCGTCGGTGTTACGATAAATAATGATAATTTCGAAGGCGTCAGCACCATCGCCTACAACGGCACCGCCTTGACATACGTCGGGTACAGCAACAACCTCATGAGCGGCAATGACGATGCCTATACCGAGATCTGGAAGCTCGTCGCTCCGGATCCGGGTACCCACAATGTCGTGATCACCTTCAATAAGACCCTGTCGAGGTACGCGAGTGCCGGGGCAATGACCTTCACCGGCGCGAACCAGACCATCCCCCTCAGCACCTTTGCCGGGAACCAGGGAGACGACGATAACCTGATCAATGTCACGGTGCCCTCCGCGGCAGGCGATCTGGTCTTCGGAGTCATAGCCGACGAATACAACTCGGTCATCACCAATACGGATGGCGGCGAAATCGAGCGCTGGAACTATCACCTCGATTCAACGGATTGGACCAACGGTGCCGGGGCCACGAAGCCGGGTGCGACCCCATCGGTGATGCTGAAATGGAATCTGTCCTCCACCGTGAACCATTGGGCAACAGCAGGGGTGTCTATCAAGCCGGCCTGTGTCTAACACCGGTCAACCGGGTGTGATGGTTTGTCGGGCATGAAATCCGGAGAGGTGAAAAAACCGGGCCGGAAGGCCCGCGGTATCAACGAGGTCGTGGGCTTCCTCCTCATCCTCGCCGTCGTCATCATGACCATCACCGTCTATATGATCTACTTCATGCCCACCCTGGGCCGGGACCAGGAGATCTCCCAGATGTCCGACGTGAAGGAGCGCTTCGCCGAGTTCAAGCTGAACATCGACTCCCTCTGGATGACCCGACAGGGCACCTCCAGCTTCGGGCCCTCCCTCTCCCTCGGCAGCGGCGAGACCACCGGCCTCCTCAGCTTCTTCCCCTTCCTCCGCCCGCCCCGGGCCGGCGCGGTCCTCGCCCTCAACCAGCGGGACGAGAACATCACCATCACCTCGGATTCCTATATCCTCGGGGGCGGGGGATCCAAGGTGAGCCAGGCCGTCGGTACATCTCCCGTCCTCCTCTCCGTGAACACCACGCCCTCGAACCTCTACATCAAGCTCTACGCGACCGATCTCCTGAAGGAGAGGGGCGTGTTCGTCCACGGCCCCGCCTGGGACGCCTGGGTCAACGTCACCCCGAACTACATCTACACCGACCCCACCTCCTGGACCCTGAACGGCACCGATATCACCGTGACCACCCTCGTCGGCGG
>DATGDI010000161.1:0-3769 GCA_035310965.1 Methanomicrobiales archaeon | reverse complement strand
AGGATGCGGCGGGCGAGCATGTCAAACATCATGCCGTCCTCGTCGAGCCGGAGGGAGTGCCCGTGCACCGTGCAGCCCCGGATACCGGAGCGTGCCGGGTCAAAGCACTCGGTCGAGACGAGCTCCTTCGCGATCTTTTCGCGGTCCCGCTCGCGGCACTCCACGATCTGACGGCCGGAGAGGGTACCCGGGTCGACACCGCGGTAGCGGATCGACGCCATGTACGAGCGGAGGTAGGGGTGCATCGGCGCAAACCAGTAGGAGTCTGCGAACTGGATGTACCGGACCCTGTCCCCCGTCTTCGCGCCATCGAGGGGTGTCACGATCTTCCGGATCGGGCACTTCGGCTCACCGGCCTCTGAGAGGGGCGGGTGGGTTGTCGGGTACGCCGAGCCGGGGGCGCGGTGTCCCATAACCAGGACAACGTCCTCGTCGGTGATATCCCGGATCTTCTGGAGCTTGTACGCCGGGTTCATGAAGTTGCGCCTGTTCTCGGCGATCTTCGTGGACCCCGCGCAGAACTGGGGTTTGTATGCCATTTTCTTTCACCTTACCTTTTCTGTGATCTCATGACCTTCATGACCGCCTGAATGACCTCGGCGATATTGGTCCTCGTGGGTGTCTGGCCCCTCGTCACACCGGTGACGATGGCCATGACCGTTCCCTTTGTCCGGATCTGATCCGCCGGCGGCATCACGTACGCCGTCTTCACCCCTGCCTTGGCAAAGTCCTCGTAATCGATGGGGACCTGGGAGACGACCACCGCGGCGATTTCGCACTGTTCGAGGATCTTCCTCACCTTGTGGACGACGTGCGAACGCACGTTCCCGTGGTGGAGGATTGCTACCTTGTGCTGTTCGATCTGGCGGATCTCCTTTTCGTTGAGGGTGAAGTACGCGCCGAGAACGGCGCCTCCTACTGCGGGTACGTCATCGGGAACTCCGCTCCCGGAACTGAGGACGAGGGTGGTGACCGAGAACTCCGCTCCCTCTCTTCGGAGGGCGGAGGTGATGTCGCAGACCGGTTTTGTCACGTGCCGGTGGCCCGGGGACATGGCTACCACGATGACATCGGGGTAGCGGCACTCGGAGATGGTTCCGCGCTGGGCGATACCGCCGCCCTTCCCCATCCCGATGCTCTCCCTGCAGTCGACCACCTGTGTGATCCGGCCTATCGACATGTCACTTGGTCCCCTGGAGGATGATCGGGCACCGGCTCCCCTTTGCCCTGGGGTCTGCCATCCCGAGCATTCTCTCGTCCTCAATCACACCGTACTTCGCATAATCCGAGGTCGTCATCTGGGACTTCATGAACTTGCCCTCCTGCAGGGTGTACGAGAAATTGACGAATACCTCGTCGCACACCTGCCTGATGACGGGAATGGCGTCCGGGTTTTCCAGCTCGAGGATGATAGTTCCTACCTGGACCTGGAGCTCGAACTCCTCGCCCCCGACGTGGATGACCTTCCGGCCCGGGTGGGGATTTGGTAACCCTCGCCCTGGCCCTTCGGTAATGGTGGGAGGGAGGCGGGGACCGTTCAGGGTCATCCGCCTGACCACGCCCACCTTGCAGATCCCGTTCAGGAGCTTCTCCGTTGTCTCGGGATAGAGGAAACGCGCCGGCATTATCCGGATCTGAGGAAATATGGCTTCAGTCATTGCGGTTCACGAACGTCTTTAAGCTCCCTTCGCGATGGCCTGGAGGGGTCTCGCGAACTCGTCGATGGTGCCGAAGGTGTCCTGGTAGACCTTGGAGGTCTGCTCGGGTCCGAACATCTGGGTGCCCGCATCGAGGGCGCAGGCGACGCAGACGCAGGGCACGGCGACGCCGGCCGCGTGCCGGGTCACGACGTGGTTCCCGTTGAAGACACCGGGGCCGCCGCCACCGTAGATGGAGTGGCTGAAGAACGAGAACCCGACGGCGGTACCCATGACACGGCCGTAGTCGGAGCTCGGGAGCCCGGTCTCGTGCTCGAGGACGTCGTTGAAGTACAGGAGTGTCGACGAGACAGCCTGGGCGAACCGCCCGGCACCGCAGTTCACCATGGTGGCTGCCATGGTTCCGGCGGCTGCGTAGGCGTTCCACATCATCGGGTCCTTGGTCTCGTAGAACTGGAAGTACTTGCCCTTCTTGCCTGCCTTGATGACCTTGTCCTCAAGGGCACGCTCGACAACGGACTGGACAACGGTACCGATGGTTCCGGACTTGCCGTTGGCCTTGACGATGTCGTAGACCATGTTGTTGGCGTTCAGGCCCTGGAAGGCGTACGTCAGGAGCTGGGCCCGCTCGAAGTCCCCGATAGCCATGCCCATTTCGAACTCGCCGGCCTGCTCGAAGGTGCAGGAGAGGGCGCAGGTCTGCATGGCGTTGCGGTGGGTGATCATCGCGACGTGGTTCGCGTTGATGTTCCTCAGCGCATAGCCGAGGCCTTCGTTGTTCTGCGGGATGGAGAGGATCGTGACGATGTTACCGCCGGCCATGTCCATGGTCTGCGGGTACGTTCCCCACACGGCAGACTTCACGACCGAGCCATTGAACATGTCGACCTTGTACTGGTCGAGGATGGCCTGGGTGGCCGCTGCCGCGACCGCGGTGGAGGCCGCGTCGTAGGTTGCCGCTGCCTCGAGACGTGCCATGGGCACCTCCACGAGCAGGAGCTTCCCGCCTCCGACCTTCGTGACCTTGGTGTCGTCACCGTCGGTGACCTGGACCAGATCCTTGATCTTCGCTGCGAGGGAGTCCACGTCCTTCGCAATGGAGAGGTTCAAGCCCCGGCCGAGGATCTGCCCCTTGCCGAAGGATCCGGTCTTCACGCCATTCTCGATCCCTGCCATGTTGACGGCGACCGTCCTCTTGGTGAGGTTGATCATCTTCTTGATGGCCGGGTTGACGATGGGGCTGACCTTGTCGAGCGTCACATTGCTCTTCAGGAGCTTGCCCTCGTCGTCGTAGAGGTCACAGGATTCCTTGTATTTTGCCATAAATTTCCTCCGTAGATAGCTTTCAGTAGGCTATACATTGAGAGAACTGAAGTGTGTGCGCCTTCGCGCGATCACTGCTGGTGAGTGACGGTCACTAACTGCACGTCCCTCTTGGGACATACGATACTAAACGATACCCCCATATAAGGATTGCTATTTTATCCCAATTTTTTTATATAAAAGAATTAAAATAATAAATAAAGAAAGAATAATCCTTAAATACCAAGTTTATATAACCCGTTCAAAAATTTTCGAGTATGAGAGATCATATAAATCGTAGCACCTTTTGTGATATCTTTGGGCATTGTACCGAAAAACCCTTTA
This sequence comes from Methanomicrobiales archaeon, assembly GCA_035310965.1. Taxonomy (GTDB): domain Archaea; phylum Halobacteriota; class Methanomicrobia; order Methanomicrobiales; family JACTUA01; genus JACTUA01. The sequence continues at coordinate 464 of DATGDI010000161.1, read as the reverse complement.
TCAGCTGCTGCGCGTTTCAGGGAAAAAAAGGATCAGTATTTCATGTAGATCTTACCGAAGATCGTCTCTCCCTTCCGCTTGGGGTGGCGCTCGGCCGTGTCCCCCTCGAAGAGGGCGAACTTCGCCTTTGTCCCGTCTACCTCGAGCTCCACGTCCTTCCGGTACTCGAAGGTGGGCATGGGGACCTCCAGGTCGCCGAAGATGTAGATCTCCCCGCCGACCATCTGGCCCCCGACCTTGCTCTTCGCATTGCCCTTGATGATGATCTTCCCGTTCCCTTCGGCATGGGTGGCGACGTGGACATCGGCGTTCCCGCCGACGATGATGGTACCGCCGTTCATGAAGTAGCCCATGTCGCTCCCGGCGTTCCCCTTCACCCGGATGATGCCGCCCCGCATGCCACGCCAGTCGCCGCGGTAGGCGGCCCCCAGGTAGTTCCCGGCATCCCCTTCGATGGAGATCTC
>DATGDI010000160.1:0-20496 GCA_035310965.1 Methanomicrobiales archaeon | reverse complement strand
GGTATCGACATCGGCCCGGTCCTTGCCGAGGCGGCCCGGGCAGAGGAACGGATCGGCCGTGCCGCCGACAAGTACCTCCGGCGCTTCGACCCGCCCCGGGCCGCGGTCTTCGGTGGATGGGCGTACGCCGGCCTCGCCTCCGGTATCCTGAAAAAATACCTCGACGCCGAAATTGTCGTTACCGGGTCGAGGAACGGTATCCGCCCCTCCCCCCAACCGGTCAGGGAGATGGCAGACCTGGGCGGGATACACGAGTTCCTTTCCGCCGAGAAGCCGGATCTCATCGTGGGCTCCTCCTTCGAGCGATCTGCCTGCCCGGGTGCGGCCTTCGTAGGGATCACCCCGCCCCTGAGGGGCCGGGTGCTCCTCCGGTCCCGGGCCCTGGCGGGCATCGAGGGCTCTCTCTCCTTCATGGAGGAGGTCCTGAACGCCTGCATGGATCGGAACCGGAGGGATAGTGGCTCCTCCGGTACCAGGATGGCCTGAAAAAAAGGAATTTATTTCTTGATAACGGTGATCTTCGCCTTCCCGTCCTTGTTCGCGAGGAAGGTCCCGAGCTTGCTCTCCATATCGGCGGTCTGGGTCCCCATGAGGATCACGAAGAGCTCCGGGTACATCTGCTCGGCCTGGTTGATCTGATCCATGAGGAGCTTCAGGTCATCGAGGGTGATGAGGTCGCGCTTCATCACGATCCCGACCGCCTCGACCGCGGAACCGGCCTTCCTCTTCACGCCGATATTCATTCCCTTCCCGTCGACGAACTCGATGTTCGCCCGCTTTCCCGAGAAAAAGGATCCCGGGGCCTTCATCCTCTCCTGGAGGAACTTCTTCAGGTCCTCGAGGTAGGTGGGGTAGATGTGGTAGGCCTTCCGGGGCTGCCAGATCCCGATCAGCCCGCTTACGTCCTTCACGAGTGCTTCAGTCATCGCCATTCACCTTTTCAGTCGGGACACTCCGTCCGTGGGACACCATAGAGCTCCTTCTCCGGGATAATAAATTCGTAGGATTTTCCCCCATCCCGTGAGGCAGGAGGGGGCACCCCGAACCTTCTCCGACCGTTTCAGAGGTTTCCCAGGTATGCCGCGATGGAGTCCCCGACCTCGGCGGTCCGGGACCGGCCGCCCATGTCCTTCGTCTTCACCCCGGCCCCGATGGCCTTCCCGATCCCGTCGAGGACGGCGGCGGCCGCCTCGTGCTCGCCGAGGTGGTCAAGGAGCATCGACCCGGCCCAGATGGTCGCCACCGGGTTCGCCACGCCGAGGCCCCGGTACTTGGGGGCCGAGCCGTGGATGGGCTCGAACATGGATGTCCCGTCTGGGTTGATGTTTCCGCCCGGGGCGAGCCCCAGGCCGCCCTGGATCATGGCCCCGAGGTCGGTGATGATGTCCCCGAACATGTTCGGCGAGACCACCACGTCGAAGGACTCGGGGTTCTTCACGAACCACATGGTGATGGCATCGACGAAGGAGAACTCGGAGGAGACCCCCGGGTACCCCTTTGCCACCTCGGAGAAGACCTCCCGCCAGAGGCCGTAGACCTCGGTGAGGACATTCGCCTTGTCCACCGAGGTGACCTTCGGGGCGGCCCGTCCCCTCCGGAGGGCCTCGTCGAAGGCGAACCGGATGACCCGCCGGGTCCCTTCCCGGGTGACGACCCCGATCTGGTAGGCCACCTCCTCGGCGTCGCTCTCGGCATCGATCCCGAACTTCACCCGGTACAGGGACCGGATCACCTCGAGGGCTTTCCTCTCCTCCCCCCGGAACCGGGAGCCGATCCCGACGTAAAAGTCCTCGGTGTTCTCCCGCACGACGACGAAGTCGACATCCGCCGGGCCCTTGTCGGCGAGGGGCGTCCAGACCCCGGGGAGAAGCTTCACGGGCCGGAGGTTCACGTACAGGTCGAAGTGGAACCGGAGGGCGAGGAGGATCCCCTTCTCGAGGACCCCCGGTTTCACCCGCTCGTCTCCGATGGCGCCGAAGTAGATGGCCCGGCACGTCCCGAGGGTGGCGAGATCCTTCTCCGTGAGGAGTTCACCCGTCCGCAGGTATCGCTCTGCCCCGATGTCGAGATCCCGCCACCGGATGTCGAAGCCGAACCTCTCCGACGCGGCATCGAGGACCTTCCGTCCCTCTGCGATGATCTCGGGGCCGATGCCATCCCCCGGAACCACGGCTACGTCGTGATGTCGCGGCATGTCACCACCTCCGAGAGCCCCCGGGCAAACTCGACGAGCCCGCCGGCATCCACGATCTCCCGGAGGAAGTCCGGCACCGGTTCGACCGTGAACCGCCTTCCGCCGACGGTGAGGGTCCCTGCCTCCAGGTGGAGAGTGGCCTCCTCCCCGTCCCGGATGTCACGGGCTCTCGTGCAGACGAGGGGGAGCAGGCCGGAGTTGACGGCGTTCCGGTAAAAGATGCGGGCAAAGGACTCGGCGACGATGACCCGGATCCCGGCCCCCTTCAGCGCGAGGGGGGCGTGTTCCCGGGACGACCCGCAGCCGAAGTTCCTCCCCGCGACGATGAGGTCCCCCTCCCTCGCCCCGCCGGCGAACTCATCCCTCGTCCCCTCGAAGGCATGCTTTGCGAGCTCCCGGGGATCGTAGAGGGTGAGGAAGCGGCCCGGGATGATGGCATCGGTGTCCACGTCATCCCCGAACCGCCAGACCCGGCCCGCGGACATCGCCCGGGGTGCCTCCTTCAGCTGTCCCCCTCCCCTCCTTGTCCTTCGTACCAAGGTCACACCTCCCTCGGGTCGGTAATCTCCCCCATGATGGCCGTCGCCGCCGCGGTGGATGGCGAGGCGAGGTACACCTTCGCCTCCGCCGACCCCTGCCTCCCCTTGAAGTTCCTGTTCGAGGTGGAGAGGGAGACCTCGCCCGGCCCGAGGAGCCCGAAGGCCCCGCCCATGCAGGGCCCGCAGCAGGGCGCCTCGACGAGTGCCCCCGCCTCCACGAAGCGTTCGATGAATCCCGCCCGGAGAGCTCTCAGGTACTCCGTTCGCGATGCCGGGATGACGATCACCCGGAGACCCTTCGAGAACTTCCGGTCGCCCATGACATCGGCCACCTCCTTCAGGTCCTCGAACCGGCCGTTCGTGCAGGACCCGATGAAGACCTGGTCGACGTGGGTCCCGGCTACCTCCCCGACATCCACGACGTGATCCACGTTGTGGGGAACTGCCACCTTCGGGGCAAGATCCGAAACGTCCCAGGAGCGCTCCTCGAGGTAGGACGCATCCGGGTCGGCGGCAAGGTCGAAGGGCTTGATCCTTCTCCTCCCCTTCATATACTCCCAGGTGACCTTATCGGGGGGAACGATGCCCGCCTTTGCCCCCATCTCGACGGCCATGTTGCAGCAGGTCATCCTTCCTGCCATCCCCATTCCCCCCATGGTCTCCCCGGTAAACTCGAGGGCCCGGTACGTGGCCCCGTCGGCCCTGATATCCCCCGTGATGGCGAGGATGAGGTCCTTCGGCCCGACCCGGTTTGGAAAGACCCCGCTGACCTCCACCCGGATGGTCTCCGGGACCCGGAAGTACAGGGCACCGAATTTGAGGACAAAGCCCATGTCCGTGGAGCCGATCCCCGTCGCAAAGGCCCCCGTCGCGCCGTACATGCAGGTGTGGGAGTCGGCACCGACCACGATCTCCCCCGGTGCGGCGAGGCCCCGCTCCTCGACGACCTGGTGGCAGACCCCCTCGTTCAGGTCGAGGTTCCCGATCCCCTGCTCCTCGGCAAACATCCGCATGAAGATGTGGTTCTGGGCCGCGGGGATGGAATCGGCCGGCACCTGGTGGTCGAAGAGCATGATGACCTTTGCCGGGTCAAAGACCCGTTTCCCGCCCATCTCCCGGAACTTCTGGATGGCGAGGGGCCCGGTGATGTCATGGATCATGGCGGCATCCACCGGCGCCATCACCACCTCCCCGGCGCGGGCCTCCCGCCTGCACCCGCGGGAGAAGATCTTCTCGACGTAGGTCGCTCCCATGCTCGGATCCCGGAGATCAATGGACGGGAAAGGGTATTGTAGTTTCGGGAAGGGTCCGGGGGGCAGGAATTCCCTACCGCTTCTTCCCCCTGGCCTGCGGCCCCTCCCGGATGATCTCCTTCATCCGGTCCACGAACTTCGTGATGGTCCCGAGCCGCTGGAAGAGGGAGTAGAGGTCATCGTCGGTGAGGTCGTCGTACTGGTGGGCGATCATGTTCCGGTAGAAGACGAGGGCCGCCATCTCCTCGGCGAGTTCCCGGTCGATGAACCGTCTCCGCCGGAGGATGTCGAAGATCTCCCGGTACGACTGGGGCATGCCGAGCCGGTTCGTGATGATCACCTCGTCGGCGAGGTCGAGGGCGCGGTTGATGATGGTGAAGAGGAGCATCGAGAGGGCGTAGAGGGTGCGGCGGTCCTCGAGCTCCTCCCTGCCCGAGATGCCGAGCTCCTGCAGGTCCTTCGTGTACCTCTCGATGTCCGAGATGATCTTCGTCACCTGCTCGCGGTCGTACGGCTTATGCATCGAGCATCATCCGTTCGTGGCGCCTGATCAACCGCCCTATCTCCCGGTAACACCGGAGCGTCCCCCGCCGGATCCGGTGGAGCTCCAGGTCCTCCTCCCCCCAGAGGAGCCTCCCCTCCCTGAGAACCCGGAACCGGATGGGAAGGGGGAGGTCCCAGAAGAGGGTGATGTCGAGGGTCGGGGAGGCGTGGACCAGGATCCGTTCCCTCTCGGCCCGGGAGATTCCCCGGCCGGTGATGACACAGAGGTCGATGTCCGAGAGGGGCTTCTCCTCCCCCCGGGCGACCGAGCCGTAGAGGAAGATGGCGATGACCTTTCCCTTCGGGATACCGGAGACGGCATGATCGATGACCGCCTGAGCATCCTCCGGAATCCTTCTTTCCCTCGGGCTCACGAAGGAATGGTTGGTAAGGGGGAGGGAAATAGGTTGTGGGCGTGGCGGGACCCTCGGTTCACCCCGTTCAATCCCGTCGGCGGATCGCCTTCAGAACCATGAGATCCTCCCCTTCGATGGGTACCCTTCTCGCGATTTCAAGAGAGAACCCCGCCCGGGTGACCAGGTCGAGGACTTCAGGTACGCCTGTTACCTCGGAGATGACGAGGAGAAGCCTTCCCCCGGGCGCGAGGATCCGGGGGAGATCCGGGATGAGGTTCGCGATGACATCCCGGCCGCTCTCTCCCCCGTCCAGGGCCTTCTCGAGCCAGTCGTCCAGCCGTTCCCCGGGTTTCGTAGGCAGGTACGGCGGGTTGAAAAGGATGAGGTCGAAGGACCCCCTGATGCCCGCGGTGAGGTCTGCCCTGACGGTGCCGAGCCCCTGGGCCGATGCCAGCCGGCAGGCGTGGGGATTCAGATCGGTGGCAACGATAAAGGAGACCCTCCCCGCCAGGCGCATGGCGATATACCCGCTCCCCGTTCCCAGCTCCAGGACCCTGTCCGCCGGTCCCGCCTCGGCAAGGGCCGCCTCGAGGAGGAGGAGGGTGTCCTCCCGGACCGGGTAGACCTGATCGGGATCGGCCTCCATCTATTCCACTCTGGCGATGGCCGCAAAGTCCCGGAGGGAGAGGGCCTCGGGCCGCAGGCCGAGGACCTCCGGCGGAGTGGCGGCGATCATCCGCTCCACCCGGTCGGCCCCGAAGATCCCCTTCCCCGACCGGAGGCCGTTCCTCACCGTCTTCCTCCGCTGGGTGAAGAGGACCCGCACGACGTCGGCATAGTGCCTCCGGTCCCCGGTGGGATAGGGCGGCTCCCGGGGGACCATCCTGATCACGGTGGAGTGGACCTGGGGCCTGGGGGAGAAGGCGTTCGGGGGGATGTGGATGCATTTCCTCACCTCGGCATAGGTCTGGACCATGACCGTGAGTCGCCCGCATGCGGGAGTACCGATCTTCGCGACCATGCGGTCGGCGAACTCGGACTGGTACATCAGGATCGCCTCGGAGAATCCCCTCTCCAGGAGGCGGAAGGTAATGGGGGAGGAGATGGAATAGGGGAGGTTCGAAACCACGAGCTCGAAGGGAGGAAGCTCCACCTTCACCGCATCCCCTTCGATGAGGTGGAGGGATCCATCGGCGATCTCGGGGGCGAAGGTCCCCCTCAGCTCTTCGACGAGGAAGGGGTCGACCTCCACCGCCACGACCTCGGCACCCCGGTCGAGGAGGCCCCTCGTGAGGATCCCCTTCCCCGGCCCGACCTCAAGGACGGTATGGCCCGCGACGTTGACGAGGGAGAGGATGCGCTCCACGGCCCGCTCGTCCACGAGGAAGTGCTGGTCCCTCCGGGCGGTCATCGCGCGGTGAAGACCCGGTACTTGGTCTCGGGGTCCTCGATCTCCTCGAGCACCCGGTTGATGACCATCCGGTCGGGGTGGGGCATGGCCTTGATCCGCTGGGCGATGTCGGCGAAGGACATGAAGGGCTGCCTCTGGCGCTCGTCGAGGATCTCCCAGAGGAGCTTCTTCCCGATCCCGGGAAGGAGGTGGAGCATGTGGAGCTTCGGGGTGACGGGGACCGAGGTGTTGAAGAACTGGACGAACCGGTCCTCGTGCTCCTTCACGATCTGCTCGACGACGTACGGGACCTCGACCCGGGCGGTGGGGGTCAGTTCCTCAAAGCCGATCCGCCGCTTCACCCGCTCGATCTTCTCCCGCTCCTCGTCACCGATATACAGCTTCTCGTGGATCTGGATGACGGCGTTCGGCTTCGGGACGAGCTCGAGGATCTTGAACTGCTCGATACCGAGGGCCTGGACCAGGGGCTCCCGCTTGTACACCGGGCGCGGGTCGTCGGCATGCCCCTTCTGAAGGATGTCCAGCACTATCGCGTAGTTCTCCTTCTTCTCGGTCCTCATCGGGGTCACCCTACAGATGCTCGGAGACGAGGGAGAGGATCTGGTCGAGCTCCTCGCCCGTGAGGGTGAACCGCTCCTTCGCGTAGATGGCCCGGAGCTCATCCCTCGTCCTGGGCATGATGTTTGTAATCCGGTAGGCGATGTCGGGCTTCATCTTCTCGAGGGCGAGGAGGGCCGAAAGGAGGGCCTTCGCCTGCTTCGGCGTGGTCTTCGTGAGGTGGGTCGCATGCTCGATGGAGCGCCGGAGCTCGTAGGCCATCTCGGTAGCGTCCTCCCGCCGGGACTCCTCCACCGTGGTGAGGGTCTCCTTCAGTTCCGCGAGGGTGACCCTCTCCTCTCCGAGTACCGCTTTTACACGCATCGTGAGCGTACCTCTTGGATACTTCACCTTTGGGCTTTTAGATGTTGTGGTCGGGCGATGACGGTCTTTGTACTTTCCCCGTCCCGGATCTGGAGGAGCCAGGCCCGGCCCCGCTGGCCGACGATGGTCCCGGTCATTCCGTGGAACCGCCGGTTGGGCATCCCCTCGTGGACGCTCGGTTCGCAGACGATATGGACCTTCTGCCCGACCTCGAACTTCTGGATGGCGGTCATGACCGGGGGGATCCCCCGGCGCCGTATCTCCTTCTTGAACTTGTAGCGTGTCTTTTTCCGTGGACCGTGATGGTGTGCCATTGTTTACTCCCTCTCCTCGCTTCCCTCGACCTCGAGGACGTCGAGCTGGACGACCCGGGCCGGCCTCCCGACGAGGCCGGCAAGGCTCGGCCGGGTCCTCCCGCCGTCGCCCGATACGAGCTCCTTCACGTACAGGCCTGCCTCTCCGACGACATCAAGGAAAAATGTGCCGCCTTCCTGGCCTGCCACCCTCGCATCGACGACCCGGCGTTCCCGTATCCTGTCTGCCCTCCGGTGGACCACCCGGGCCGGGGTCTGCTGCGAGACCACGGCCCCCTTCAGGCGATCCAGGGCCTCTTCGAGTTCCTTTCGGGCGATTCCGCCCTCAATCTCAACGGAGATCCTGTACTTTTTATGCGCCTTTTCTGATTTAAGGGTTTCCACCTCGCCCCTCGTGGACCAGCCCTCGATGGTGATCCCGACCCGGCCCGCGGCGGCGGTGTTCACCCTTTCCTCGAGGGCCGCCAAATCCACCACGCGCCGCCGGGGCGCCACGATCTCCATGACGAAGGGCCTCCCGGTGCCGAGCATCCGGGCATCGATGTCCTCCCTTCCCGCGCCATGGAGAACCGCATCGTCGGCCCGGAATACCCCCGCCGCCGTCCTCCCGACGAGCTCCTCCACCGAGTCGGGGTACATCTTCCCGGTAAAGCCGCACCGCTCGCAGCCGGCCCCGTGGCACTCCCGGCAGGGCCACCGGGTCTGGGGGATCCCCCGCTCGAGCTTCCGGTACCGGCCCCGGAAGAAGAGGGGGGAGATCTCGAGCTCGACGGTTTCGCGGGCGAGGTCGAGGATGGCGACGACATCGGGCCGGGCGAGGTCCGCGGCCCTGCCGGTGATGGCCGACACAACCTTCCCTACCTCGCGGTTCATCTCGGACTTCAGGGGCTCGGGCCCGTCGAGGCCGAGATCCGACCAGACAAGCTCCTCGCTCTCGGCCATGAGGGGAGGCACCCGGGTCCCGATAAGGAAGGTCGAGTACTCGATTCCCGAGAGGGCCTGGACAACCCTTTCCGCCCATGTCCCGATCCCGGCGAAGAGGTCGTGGCAGATCCAGCAGGGCCCCGACGGGGGAACGAAGGGGGTGTTCACCCTGAGGGCGCGGGCGACCCGGAGCCCGTGGCCCCGCTCCTCGTTCGCGAGTCCGTGGGACTTCTTGCCGAAGAACCGGCCCAGGCAGTGGTCGCAGATCTCCCCGTACGCGAGGATCCGGTCCACCTGCTCCTCTATCTCCATCCCGCCTCCCGACGGTCAAGCTCGTTCTGGAGGACCGTGATGGCATGATCGGCGTGGAGAACCCTCGGCCCCACCGAGATGCGCGGGAGCCCCGCGAGGATCGCCTCCTCCTCCGGAGTGAAATCCAGGTGGTCCGAGAGGATGAAGCCGGCGGGAAGATTCTTTACCCCCCTCACATCCTCTCCGGTCTCCGAGAGGACCGTGTATCCGCCGCCCGGGACGAGCCCTGCGAGATTTCCGCGCCGGACCGAGATACCGGGACCCGACTCCCGGAAGGCCTCCCCGACGGGCAGGGCGAGGGCCTTCCGGATCAGGGCGGCTGTGCTCCTCTCGTCCGGGGAAAGGGAACGAACCGATGCCCCGCTGATGAGGACGTCCCGGGGCGGGTCCGGGGGACCGAGGAGGATCAGGTGGATCCCGGCATCCCTGCGGATCCCGTGGGAGAGGGAGAGGGCCGCGTTCACGCACCGGCAGAGAATGTCCAGCCTCCCCGCCGACCCGGGTAGGTCGTCCAGCGTGAACCTGTCTCCCGTGGGCGCGAGATGCCCCACCACCGCAAAGCTTCGCATCTCACATCCCGGAGAAGCGCCTCATGAGGCGCTGGAGGTTGAACTTTCCACCCCTCATCCCCTTCAGGGCCCGCTGCATGAGCCGGTAGTACTTCAGGAGCTCCCGGACCTCGTCCGGCGAGGAACCGGCCCCGGCGGCGATCCGGTGGATCCTCGAGCCGCTGATGACGTTCGGGTCGTCCAGCTCCTGCTCGGTCATGGAGTCCATGATCACCCGGTACCGGGCCATCTTCGAGGATGTGACGTCGATGGCCTCGGAGGGCACATCCGTCCCGCCGAGGGGGAGCATGGACATGATCTGCTTGAGGGGCCCCATCCGGCTCACGGCGTCGAGCTGCTTGTACATGTCCCGGAGGGTGAACTTCCCCCGGAGCATGCCCTGGACGTCCATTTCCTCGGTGCTGATGGCCTCCTCGGCCCGCTCCGCGAGGGCCGCGAGGTCCCCCATCCCGAGGAGCCGGGAGATGAAGCTGTCCGGGTCGAAGCGCTCGAGGTCATCGATGGTCTCTCCGCTCCCGATGAAGACGATCCCGCTCTGGGTCTCCGAGACCGCGGAGAGGGCCCCGCCCCCCTTCGCGGTCCCGTCCATCTTCGTCACGATGACACCGTCGATGCCGATGGCCTCGTGAAACCTCCTCGCCTGGTCCCTCGCCTGCTGGCCCAGGGCGGCATCGATGATAAGCCAGCGGTGGTCGGCCCGGCTGATGGCGTTCAGGCGGATGATCTCCTCGATGAGGTCCTTCTCCAGGGCGTGGCGCCCCTGGGTGTCGATGAGGATGACCTCGGAGGCCGCGAGGGAGCCGAGGCCCCGCTCCACGATCCCCTCGGCGACCTTCTCCGCCGGCTCCCCGTAGCAGGGGATGTTCGACTGCCCGCAGAGGGTGGCGAGCTGGTCATAGGCCCCCGGCCGGAAAGTATCGGCGCAGATGACCCCTGCCTTCATGCCCTTCCGCTGGAAGTAGCGGGCGAGCTTCGCGGTCGTCGTCGTCTTCCCGCTTCCCTGGAGACCGGCGAGGAGGATCCTCTGGGGGCCGAGGGCGACCTCGGCCCGTGCGCCCATGAGCCGGAGGAGCTCCTGGTACACGATGCGGAGGACATGCTCGCGGACGGACATCCCCTTCGGAGGCTGCTCGTCGAGAGACCGGGTCTTCACCGCCTGGGAGAGGCCCTGGACGAGCCGCACGTTCACATCGGCCTGGATGAGGGCCCGCTGGAGGTCCCGTATCAATTCCTCCACCGCGGCCCGGTCCACCACCGCCTTCCCCGCGAGCTTCTTCAGGGCGTCCTTGAGGGAGGAGGAGAGCTTGTCGAGCATCAGGCACCCCCGAGGAGCTCGTCCACGAGGCCACCGGGGGTGAAGGGCATGAGATCGTCGTACCCCTGGCCCGTGCCGAGGAACATGATGGGCTTTCCCACGGTGTGGGCAATAGAGATGGCCGCCCCGCCCCGCATGTCCATGTCCGCCTTCGTGAGGATCACGGCGTCTGTCCCGACGAGACGCTCGAACTCCTCGGCCCGGACCACCGCGTCGTTCCCGGCGACCGCCTCGTCGACGTAGACCACGAGGTCCGGGCTCATCACCCGCTTCATCTTCTCGAGCTGGTTCATCAGGTTCACCCGGTTGTGGAACCGACCCGCCGAGTCGGCGAGGACGACGTCCATCCGGTGGGCCTTCGCGTACTCCACGGCGTCGAAAAGGACCGCCGAGGGATCCCCGCCTGCCTTGTGCTGGATGACCTTGATCCCGAGCCTCTCGGCATGGGTCGCGATCTGCTCAAGGGCCCCCGCCCGGAAGGTGTCACCGGAAGCGATGACCACCGAGAATCCGAGTCTCTTTAAGTAGTCCCCCACCTTGGCCACGGTGGTGGTCTTCCCCGTGCCGTTCACGCCGGTGAAGAGGATCTTCACCGGCCTCTCCCGCCCCCTGATGTAGGCCGCGAGGTCGAAGCCCTCCCCGAGGACCCGGACGATGGCGTCCCGGAGGGCCGAGAGGATAACCTCCTCCGGCGACTCGCCGATCCGCCGGTGTTTCCCGACGAGGTCCTCCTTCACCCGCCGGAGAATTTCGTCGGTCACCGGGAGCGCCACGTCGTTTTCCAGGAGAACCATTTCGAGCTCCTGGAGGGGTCCCTCTATCTGCTTCTCGGAGAGGACGAGCTCACCGTCGGTGACAAGGATTTTCACCCGCTCGGCGAGGCCCGGCCCGGCCTTCGCCTCCGGGGTCTCTCCGGCCGGAGAGGGGGAGGCGGCCCGGATGCTCGTCCCGAAGACCTCCTGGACCGAGCGGAGCTTCTCCCTCAGGCCGTCGAACATGCCCTATCCCTGGGGTCTCTCCTGCGCGGCGTAGGCCGACTCGATCTGCCGGGCCACCCCGGACATCTGCGCCCGGAGCTGGTCGATGGTCTGGGCCACCTTCTTCTCCATGGCCTCCATCTCGGTGATCTTCTCCTGGAGAAAGGTGATGGCCTCCCCGTTCGTCCGCTGGACGATGACGTCGGATCCGACGTTCACGAGGACCTTCTCGGGATCGCCCACCTTCACCCGCACCATGGTCCCGCCGCCGAGGGGGAGGAGGGTGGGCGCGTCCCGGTCGGCAACGAGGGCCTTCATGGTCTCGATGGCCGCGAGGGACTCGATCCGCTTCTGCTCGATCATCTCGAGCTGCCGGGAGAAGATCTCGGCCTGCTGGCTGTACTCGTTCAGGTAGTACTGGAGGGTCTGGAGATCGGCCTCCGGCTCGGCCATCTCACTCACCCTCGGCCGGCTCGATCTTCCCGATCCGGATCTCCCGCCTCGGCAGGCGGTGCTTCGACCCGAGGAGGGTGTAGACCCTCTCCCTCGCCTGTTTCTCGTTCGGGGCGCTGATGACCTTCCGGTACGGCCTCCATTCCCCGTCGATCCTCGCGGTTCCTTCCACCCGGTAACTCTGTGACGACATCTCCCTTCACTCCAGAAATCCCAGTACCTCTTCGATTCGACCCAGCTCAAAGCCGCTCGTCCCGACCCCGGCGAGATACCCCCGGCTGTTCGCGATGAGCCCGCTCCCCACGAGACCGCTCCCCAGGTTCACGGTCCCGACTCCGATGGGGAGGTCCACCGCCTGCTCGAGGGCGGCGATCTCCGCGGGGTTCGCCCGGGGGTGGACGAGGATCCCCCGGTTCGTGGCCACCGCCACCTTCCCCACCGCCCGGTAGCCGGCGAAGGAGAGCCGGAGCACCGGTACCCGGAGGAACGAGCCAATCTCCTCGGCAATATCGAGGGGCATCTCGGGGTTCACCGCCGCGAACACGTCGTTTGCCAGGATGACGTTCCCCGCGGCGTTCATCCCGTCCCCGAGGACCATCACCTCCCGGTGCTCCTCGATCCGGGCCACCTCGTCCCTCGAGGCGAGCCCCGAGACCACCACCCCCCGCCGGTTCCCTGCGGCGAGGGCCCCCACGATGGCCGAGTCCTGGATGGTGGTCTCCACCACCTCGGCCTCGAGCTCCTCCTCGATGGCCGCCCGGAAGCCCTCGGGGGCCAGGGGCGCGAGGAGCACGAGGTCCTCGAGGACCCGGACGAAGACGCCGATGTGAGGGTCGCCGGCAAAGGCGATGGTGGAACTCATCTCACTCCTTCGCGAGCTCCGCCTGGACCTGCCCGTCCTCGAACTTCATGGCCCGGACCCGGATCCGGGAAGGGGGCTTGTGGCTCCCCCGCTCCCAGACCGCCTCGTTGATGCTCTGGTCGATCTTGATGTCCTCGCTCTTCATATGCCGGGCAAGATAGTCGTGGACGGCCTTCATGGCCCGCTTCCCCCGCTCCCACCGGGGCGTGTGCTGCACATCCCTGAGGGGGATGATGTAGATCTGCTCCTTCAGCTTCTCGACCATGGCTCACACCTTCAGGGTGGAGCGCCGCCAGGTGCGGCGCTTCGGGTGGGTCGACACCGCCCGCTTCGTCTTCATCATAACCCAGGCGGGTACGCGGCGGTTCTGTTCACAGGCTTTGGCGAGCCGGATCTTGAGACCTTTCGTGACTCTGCTCATGTTCATATCTCCTTGTATCTCGGGAACGGGGCCGGGCCGATTCCGGTCAGGCCCTCCTGATATTCCAGTCCTTCTTCTGGGGGACGAGCTGACGGAGAAGCTCCTTCAGCTGGGCGTCGGTGATCTTCTGCTTGAGGCGCCCGCTCTGGGCGAGGGCGACGAGCTGCTGCTCGATGGCCCGGGCGAAATCGGGCTTCGTGAGTTTGATATTCGCCAGGCGCTCTCGGGCCTCGGGCTCGAGGATCTGGAGGAGGATGTGGTGGATCTGCGCCTCCACCTGCTGCTCGCGCCTGGCCTGCTCTTCCAGGACCTGCTGGTCAGCGGACTGGCGCTGGAGCTGCTCGAGCCTCCTCCTCCGGAGCTCGGCGAGCTCGTCGTCACCCATCGGCCACCACGCCTAGTACTTGGAGAGCCCCTCGGCCTTCTCCTGGGCCACCGGCCTGAGGCCGTGGGCGATCCCGTCGAGGAACTTCCTTCCCTCGACCGACAGGCTCCTCCCGGTCTTGTCCTTTGCGACGAGGCCCGCGGCCTCGAGCTGCTGGAGGACCTTCCGGAGCGAGGACCCGCCGCCCTTCCGGAACTGGAAGGGGCTCGAGCCCCGGTCCCTCTTTCCCCCGTACGCCGTCCGCATCCGCTGGACCCCGACGGGCCCGTCGATGTAGAGCCTCCGGAGCACCGAGGCGGCCCGGATGAACCACCAGTCGGGGTCCTCCGGCGGCATCTGCTGGTGGACCCCTGCCTTGGCAAAGGCCGCCCATGCCGGCGGCTGGATCTCCTTCCTCTTCTTCAGCTCCTCGGCGAGCCTCGGGATGAGGAGCCCTGCCGGGATGTCATAGAGCGTTGTCATGGTGCACCCATCGTCCCCGCGTACTATCGCAGTCTTTACATATTCGCGGCATACGTTTTTATATCTTTTCGAGACGCGGAGAATGGTATCAACCATCCGAGCGGGAGGGAAATAACCTGAAGGGCATTTCCCGACATGGCTACCTTTCCTTTCTCAGGACCACGGTTCTCCCCCGGACCCCGAGGATCTCCCCGCCCGTCTCCGCGGCGAGGGCCTCCGGGTCCATCTCCGCCCCCCGGAGGAAGCGCACCTTCACCGGTTTCTTTGCCTCGAGCTGCCGCCGGATCTCGGCCATCGCCTCGGGAGTGCCCCCTTTTTTCCCGATCCAGACCGTGGGCTTCAGGGTCTGCATCGGGGATGTATCCGTCACGTCGACCCCCCGGTCCCGGATCCCTTTGTGACCCCCGCGGGCCCCGGATCCCCTGAGGACCTTTCGGTCCCGGATCCCCTCTCGACCGCTGCACGGGCCCGGATCCCTTCCCGGCCCCCCAGCCGGAACCTCCGGTGCCCGCTGCACCGAAGGCAGGTCATGATCATCTTCCCCCTTCGGATTCTCACCCGGGCTGTAGACCCAGGGACGAGGTAAGCCGAGCACTTCCGGCAGAACCGCCTCCGGAGCTCCCGGGGGATCCTCACCCTCTGGCGCATCGCGATCCGCCTCGCCAGGTCGACGCACCGGTCCGAAAGGGCGGGATTCTCGGGAAAGAACTCCCGGGCCCGGTCGAAGAGAATCTCGATCCGCTCCCGTGCCAGCCTTCTCGATTCCGGGGTCTGCGATCGCCTTCCCATGCCATCCCATCCTTTGTCCGCGGGCCCTATATCGGTTCCGGGTGTCCCGCGGGATTCAGGCCCCGGGGCTTCACCCGATCCGGACCTTTCGGCCCGCGAGCCGGATTTTCCCCTCGCAGAAGAGCCGGACTGCCTCGGCGAGGATCCGGTGCTCCTCCACGAGGATCCGGGCCGAGAGACTCTCCTCGTCGTCTCCCGCTGCGACCTTTACACACCGCTGGAGGATAATGGGGCCCGTGTCGGTCCCCTCGTCGACGAAGTGGACGGTGCATCCCGACACCTTCACCCCGTAAACGAGTGCCTGCCGCTGGGCGTGGAGACCGGGGAAGGAGGGGAGAAGGGCCGGGTGAATGTTCATGATCCGGCCCGGAAATGCCTTCACAATGGCGCCCGGGACGATCCGCATGTACCCGGCGAGGACGTAGAGGTCGGCACCGCAATCCTCCATCTCGCGTTTCAGGGCGGCCTCGTAGGCCTCCTTCCCCGGGAACCTCCCGAAGGCGAGGACCGAGACCGGTATTCCCGCCTCTCCTGCCCGGTGGATGGCATGGGCCTCCGGGTTATCGGTAATGAGCCGGACGATGGTCGCGGGAATCGATCCCGCCCGGACGGCATCGATGAGGGCCTGGAAGTTCGAGCCCCTTCCCGAGGCGAGGACCGCGATCCGCTTCGGAGCTGCTGATGCCCGGCCCATGCTTCAGCCCTCCCCATGTATTGGTGGCGATACGGTCACCTTCACCGTGCCGACCCGCCGCCCGAGCATCTGGATGATCGTGAGGGTGAGGGCCGTCCCGTCGAGGGAGACCGTCTCCCCCCGCCGGGGGATGTGCCCGAGACGGTCGATGACGAGGCCCCCGAGGGTCTCGTAGGATGTCTCCAGGGGAAGGGAGATCCCCAGCCGGTCGTTCGCGTCCTTCACCCGCACCTGGCCATCCACGAGGTACACCCCCGGCTCCACCACCTGCACCTCCGGCTCGTCCTGGTCGAACTCGTCGAGGATCTCCCCGACCAGCTCCTCCAGGATGTCCTCCACGGTGATGACCCCGGTGAACTCCCCGTATTCGTCGAGAACAAAGCCCATGTGGACCTTCCTCTTCTGGAGCTCCTTGAGGACATCGTCGATCTTCGCCGTCTCGGGGGCGAAGAAGGGTTCGTGCATGAGATCCCCGATGCCCACCCCCTGCTTCTCCTCGAGAACCACGGGGAAGACCTCCTTCACGTTCAGGAGGCCGACGACGTTCCCCTTTTCACCGGAAAAGACCGGGAGCCGGGAGAAACCGGTGTCCTTGAAGATGGACACGGCCTGGGTGAGAGAATCATGCTCATCGATCATGGTGACGCTCACCCGGGGTGTCATCACCTCCCGGGCCGTGGTGTCACCGAACTCGAGGACGTTGAAGAGCATCTGCTGCTCCCCCTTCTCGATGGTCCCCTCCTCCTGGCCGAGCTCGATCCAGCCCCGGAGCTCCTCCTCGGTGATGGCCGGCTTCGCAAAGGCCTTCGTGAGCTCCATGGAGCGGGCCAGCCGGTCGAAGACCCAGATGAAGGGGGAGAAGACCGTCGCGAGGAACCGGATCGGGCGGGACACCCCGAGGGCGACGGGCTCGGTGAACCGGACCGCGAGCATCTTCGGCCCGATCTCACCGAAGATGAGGAGGACGAGGACCACGATGCCGGTCGCGATCCCGATGCCCGTGTCCCCGAACCGCTCGATGGCGAGGGAGGTGGCAATGGAGGCCGCCCCGACGTTCACCAGGGTGTTCCCGATGAGGACCGTGATGATGATATGGTCGGGCATCCTTTTTAAGTCGGCGAGGGCCTGGGCGCTCCCGCCTCCCCGGGCGAGGAGGGTCCTCACCTTTGCATGGGTGATGGAGAGGAGGGCTACCTCGGAGCCGGAGAAGAAGGCGGAGAGGATGATGCAGAGAAAAAATGCCAGGAGCTCGATCTCTGAAGCCATGGGTTTTCACGCGGGAACCGGGAAACGGCACGCCCCGGTGCCTCCCCCTCCCGTCTACCGAAAGAAGTGGGGAGAGCGATGAAATAAAGGTAGCGAATCACCCGAACTCGGAGCGGATGAAGACTGCCTCCCGGGAGAGGAGGGCGACCTTCTCCTCCAGGGAGAGGTCATGGTCGAAGTTCCGGTCCTCGATCTCCAGGGTGAGGGGCCCCGTGTAGCCCGCCTCTGCGAGGGCGTGGAGCACCACCCTGCCCCGGGTGCTCCCGTCGAGGGGGAGATGGGTCCTCCCGCCCTCGCTCCTCGCGAGGTGGATGTTCACCATCCTGTCGCCGCAGAGGTCGATGAAGTCCGTCACCTCCTCCACCGATCGGGCCATGGCATGGGACACGTCGAGGGTGAAAAAGAGCCAGGGTTCCCGGTCCAGGAGCTCCCTCACCTCGTCCGGTGTGGAGAGGAGGGAGTTCACCGCCCGCTCCATGTTCTCGATGGCGATCCTCACCCGGTTCCTCCCGGCACCCTCCCTGAGGAGGTCGATGAGGCGCTCGAACCGCTCGTACTCAGGGGCGCTCGGGGGCCTCTTTGCGGTCCTCCGGCCGGGGTGCACCGTCAGGACCCCGGCCCCGATCCTGCCTGCGAGCTCGACGGCCTCCCCGGTATAGGCAAGGCTCGCCCTGGCCACCCGCGGGTTGACGGAGCAGGGGTTGAGGTCGAGGATGGGTGCGTGGAGGTTCACCGGCCCGAACCCGTCGTGGTCCCCCAGGCGGGCCAGGAGTTCGCCGACCGGGTGGCCGTACAGCCAGAAGGAGGGGGTCTCGACCCAGAACTCGATGCCGTCGAGGCCTGCCCTCTCAACGGCGTCGAAGCCCTCGCCCAGGGGATACTCGTGGAAGAACATGGTGGAGACCGCGATGTTCACCATACCGGACATTCACCCCTCATCCCACATGTTCATAACGGCTACCATCATAATAGGCATTGATGGAGGGAGTCCCCGGGGGCGGCCAGGCGGTGCCGGCCGGGCCCGCGGTGCTGGGGGTTGCCGAGATCTCGGGGATCATCTCCGAGGCACTGGACGACGAACGGCTCCGGGGGATCTGGATCCGCGGGGAGATCACGAGCTACAAGCACCACCACTCGGGCCACCGCTACTTTTCCCTCTCCGAGCAGGTGTGGGGGAGGAACTTTTCCATCCGTTGCATCATGTGGGAGAGCCGTGCCCGGGAACTGGACTTCGAGCCGAAGGACGGCATCGCCGTCATCGCCCTCGGCTCCGTCCAGGTCTACGAGGCACGGGGCGACCTGGGGTTCTACATCGAGGAGATGCTCCCGGCCGGCGCCGGGGAGAAACACCTCCTCGTCGAGAGATGGAAGAAGGAGCTCGCCGCCGAGGGCCTCTTCTCCGAGGAGAGGAAGAGGCCCCTCCCACCCTTTCCCTCCCGGGTGGGGGTGGTGACCGCCCGGACCGGCGCCGTGATCCACGACATCCTCCATGTCATCGGCCGGCGCTACCCCGTCGAGATCGTCCTCTCGGCCACCGCCGTGCAGGGGGATCTCGCCCACCTGGAGATCGCCCGGGCGATCCAGGTACTCGACGGGAGGGTGGACGTCATCATCCTCGCCCGGGGCGGGGGGTCCTTCGACGACCTCTTCCCCTTCAACCACCCCGACGTGGTGAGGGCCGTCGGGTGCTCGCAGACCCCGGTGGTCTCGGCGGTGGGACACGAGGTGGACCATGTCCTCGCCGACCTCGCCGCGGACCGGAGGGCCCCCACCCCCTCGGCGGCCGCCGAGCTCGTGGTGCCCGACCGGGCCGATCTGGGCCGGGAGCTCGCGGGCAACCTGGACCGGTTGAGGTCCTCCCTCGGGAAAAAGGTCCAGGACGCCGGCCTTCTCATCGAGGACCTCCGGCTCCGGCTCCAGCCGAGGAGGCTCGTGAGGAGGATCAACGAGAACCGGGAGCTCGTGGCCGGGTTCGAGGAGGACCTGGACCGGGTGATCGCGGCGAAGATCGGGCGGCTGCGGGCGGGGCTCGAGAGGGAGAAGGCGCTCCTCGAGGGTCGCAGCCCGCTCTCCATCCTCTCCCGGGGCTACTGCATCGCCGAGAAGGAGGGGAGGCCGGTGAGAACGGCCCGGGATTTGAGGAAGGACGACCGGATCCGGCTCCGGATGGCCGGGGGCGGGGCGAAGGCGCGGGTCGAGGAGGTGTTCCATGACAAGGAAGTTTGAGGAGATGCTCGGGGAACTGAAGGACGTGGTGAAGAAGATGGAGGACCCGGACACGGGGCTCGACGAGTCCATCGCCCTTTACGAGAGGGGGGCGGCCCTCATCCGGGAGTGCGAGAAAAAACTCGCCGAGGCGGAGCTGAAGGTGACCGAGGTCACCGAGGGGTAACCTCCTCCATCGCGGCAACCAGCTCAACCTCCAGCTCCGCCCCTTCCCTGAGTGCCCGGATCAGGTCCCGGGGAAGGGTCAGGGCCACCCGGTCACAGTGGATGGCAACGGTCCGCGGGCATACGAAGCCGCTCCTCCGCCAGACGAGATCGGTCGGGTGGGCAATGGTCATTCGTGCCGAGCCCTTCCCGTGCACCTCCACCGTGTATCCCCCCGCCGTAAGCCTCGTGAGGAGGACCGCACGGTCATCGGCGAGCACCCTCCTGAACCCCGGCGCGAGGTCCGCCGCCCCCCTGTCCGCCCGGATGCCGATGATGCAGTCCCCCTGCCGGGTGAGATGGTCCTCGGTGGTCACCTCGAAGGTCGTCGGGTGCGTGGCCAGGACGAGGGGATGGCCCCGGCAGAAGATCCTCTCCACTGCCTTCATGTATTATGTAGGGAAGGGGCCCCTTCCCTTAAAAATCATTTTCCGGAAGGGGACCCCTTTGAAAAAATGAACATTTTTGAGCAAGGGGAACCCTTCGAGAAAATGAACATTTTTGAGCAAGAGGCACTCATTCATATAAAATGGATATCACCCTCACCTGCCCCTCCTGCGGCGAGGAATGCGGACACGTCCTCGTGGACGAATCCCGCAACCCCGTCGTCCGCTGCACCCTCTGCGGCCACACCCACCGTGGGGTGCCCCCGAAGGAGAAGGAGATCCCGGTCAGGGTCATCGAGAGCGAGGAGGGGGAGTCGCGGGTCTGCTCGGTATCCCTGGAGCCGGGGGAGATAGTCGCGGTCGGGGATTTCCTCGCGGCCGAATGCGGGGAGGAGGCCTCCGGGGTCGAGGTGACCTCTATCGAGTCGAAGGGAAAGCGGGTCAGGAAGGCAAGGGCACGGGATGTCTCGACCCTCTGGACGAGGGCCATTGACCAGGTGGTCGTCCGGGCCTCGGTCCACCAGGGATGGGTCACCCGCGCCGTTTCGGTGGTCTGCGACGGGGGCGAGGAGTTTTCCGTCGGGGAATCCTGGACCTTCGGTCCCCTCCCTTTCCGGATCACCCACATGAAGCTCCGGAACGGGAAGGTGCTCCGCAAGGAAGGGCAGCGAGCTCCCGCCCTTGCCGTGAAGCGGATCTACGGGAACCGGTTATAAGTAC
>DATGDI010000159.1:0-9966 GCA_035310965.1 Methanomicrobiales archaeon | reverse complement strand
TATCCTCGCTACCATGACCGAGGGGGACGCCTTCTACCGGGAGATCCTGAAGGCCGAGCGGAACTTCATCCGGACGCATAGGTTTTGGTAAGCGAGGTTTCGTAAGAGGGAGGTTTCGGTAAGAAACCGACCTCGAGCGACGAAGTCGCGAAGAAACCGAGCTGGAGCGACCCGCCATCAGGCGGGGTGCGACCCGGAGGTTTCGTAAGAGGGAGGTTTCGTAAGAGGGAGGTTTCGTAAGAAACCGACCTCGAGCGACGAAGTCGCGAAGAAACCGACCTGGAGCAACCCGCCATCATGCGGGGTGCGACCCGGGTTCGTCAGAACCGGACCTCGCATGCTCGCCGGCTGCCGCACCTTTATACGGCTTGGCACGAATCCCCTCTGCGGGAGATATGACGGGGAGCTCGTTTTCGAAGGGGCCGGTCTATGCCGTCGCGGCCGCCGTTCTCTTCGGCGCGAGCACCCCGCTCGCGAAGATCCTGCTCGGGGAGATCGATCCCATCCTCTTCGCCGCGCTCCTGTACCTCGGGAGCGGCACGGGGGTACTTCTCCTGGGGAGGTTCCGGCGTCCAGACGGGAAAGCTCCCAGGGAGCTCAGGCTCGATGCCCGCGATTATCCCTGGCTTACCGGTGCGATCCTCACCGGTGGGGTCCTTGCACCCATCAGCCTCCTCTACGGCCTCCGTGCAACCTCCGCCGCCACCGCGTCGCTTCTCCTCAACTTCGAGCTCGTGGCCACGACCCTCATCGCCTTTTTCATCTTCGCGGAATTCATCGGGAGGAGAGTTCTCGCCGCCATCGCGGTGATCACCGTGGCGGGCATCATTCTTACCTGGAACATGACCGGTCTGCCCGGATTCTCGCCCGCCTCTCTGGGTATCGTAGCGGCCTGTGCCCTCTGGGGGATCGACAACAACCTGACCAGGAAAATCTCGGGAAAGGATCCCCTCTCCATCGCCGTGGTGAAGGGGATGGGCGCGGGAGGGGTCTCGTTCCTCATCGCCATGCTCACCCGTGCCGCCGTGCCTGGATTCCAGGTCGTGGCGGCAGCGCTGATCGTGGGGTTTGTCACCTACGGATTGAGCATCGTCTTTTTCGTGAGGGCGCTCCGGGATCTGGGCGCCACCCGGACGAGCGCGTATTTTGCCTCGGCGCCTTTCATCGGCAGCATCGCCTCCCTGCTTCTCCTCCGGGAGGTCCCGGGCACGCAATTCCTTATCGCCCTTCCCCTCTTCCTCCTGGGGGTGGCACTTCTCGTGAGCGAGCGCCATATCCCCGGACATTTCCATGAACGCATCGTGCACGCACACCGGCACAGGCATGATGAACTCCACGACCATCCTCACCCCGGGGAAGATACCGGCGAACACGTGCATGAGCATGTTCACGAACCGGTAGATCATGAGAATCCCCCTGCACCTGACATTCACCACGGGCACGAACGGTAAATTTCCGGACAATTACTTCGTCGATGCTCCGGGGGGTTGCTCCGCTTCCCCTCTGCTGGGCGCCCTATGGTGGGGTAGACCGTTTCACTGAGAAACTGCCAGATCAGGAGATGCCGGAAGCGGGGGGTGCCCGCGCGGCGGGGTGGCGTTGCCAACTCGCGACTTCGTCGCTCGAGGTCGGTTTCTCACGACTGCGTCGCTCAAGGTCGGTTTCTAACGAAACCTCCCTCTTACGAAACCTCCCGGTCGCACCCGCCTGATGGCGGGTCGCTCCAGGTCGGGTTCTGATGAACCCTCCCTCCCCCGAGAGCACGCCATGAAGGTGAATTATGCGATTCTTCCGGATTTCCGAGTCACAACGGAAACCGATCCGTCGTCGAGGGGCCGGTATCACTATCTTTATGACGTCTGGTACGCTATTCTGTAGCTGCGCGAGGGTTGCCAAGCCAGGTCAAAGGCGATGGATTCAGGGTCCATTCTCGTAGGGGTTCGTGAGTTCAAATCTCACCCCTCGCATCCATTTCTGAAGAGTGATTGAATAGAAACACCTTTTCACCGGAGGATTCGCCAGAGGGGAGTCCGGGACTATTCGGATCTCTGCCCCGCTCTTGCCCGAAAAAAGACTCTGATGAAATCCCGGGAGGCCGGTCAGACCGGTTCCCGCTGGAGGGCCACGCGGCCCTGCGAGGTGAGCCTCAGCTGAATTGCACTGGGTGACTTCCCCCACTCAAGGTACCTCCGGGCGAGCAGCTCGCGGACCCTGGAGCGGACAATGCTCTCGCTGTGGCTGGGCAGCAGCTTCTCGACGACGTGGGTTATGGAGCAGCTCGGGCAATCTGAAACTTCCCGCAGGATCATGATCTGGGCGGAATCAGGCACAAAGGCCTTGGTCTGGGGTAGCATTCCTGTCACGTTTCGTCCCGGCAATAGAGAACACAGACTATCGGAAGAGATGGATGCGTTCAGGCCGTTCGGGATATTCCCCCCTTTCCCTCTGTCTCCCGTCCTCGTGAACGGGAGCCGCCCTGAACATCATCCCTTCATCCCCCTGTGAACGAATCACCTGAGAGTACTTGGCGTTCCAAGGGGAAGTAGTCATCCCCCCATGGAGGAGGCAGAATCCTTGCGGTTCAGGAAAGAAGGTGTCATCCTGGATGTGGCCTGATCCTGTGACCGTACCACCTCACGACCGCGTTCCGTGCGGCCTCGCATCCTCCATCGAGGTAGATGGCCCCGATAATGGCCTCCAGGGTCTCCGCGAGAACGTAAGGTTCCTGCTCTGCCTCCCGTTTCTTCTCCCCGCTCCCGAGCCGGATGGAGGGGCCTATTCCGATCTGCAGGGCGATACCGGCGAGTGCGTCATGCCGTTCAAGGCTCTCCTTCTCCCGGGTGATGGCATCCGGCGTGGGGTAATGGGACCGGACGAGGAGATCCACGAAGGCCGCCTTGAGGGCCGCATCCCCGAGGGTGGAGAGGATCTCCTGGTCTTCGTGCTGCCTTCCCTGATGCATCTCCTCGTTCGCAAATGCCTTTCTCGTCAGCGCCCTGGTGAGGAGGGCCGGATCCCTGAAGTGATAACCGATGTTCTCTTCCAGGCTCCCCATGGGTTCACCTAAAGGCCTCTCTTTCTCCGCATTATAAGAAGGTTTGTTTCGAACGGGCAGGGTAGGTCGGGTCACCTCGACGGACCCGACACCCTTATTGGACCGGATTCCCTTCAGATGATCGTGGATACCGCACTGAAGGACGGCAGCTTCGAGAACTTCCCCCTCCGGATTGTCGCATCCACCCTCCTCGTTCAGGCTGCGATCTATATCCTCGGGGCGTACATCGTCCTGCAGTTCGGACTGGTCTTCCTCGCGATCTATATCGCCTGCGTCCTTGGCCTGGAATACCGCGTCCTCCGGCACTCCTGCGTGAACTGCTCCTACTACGGGATGACCTGCTGTTTCGGGAGGGGAAGGCTCTGTGCCCTTATCTTCCGGAAGGGTGACCCGAAAAGATTCCGGGAGAGGAAGATCGGATGGGTGGACATCCTCCCCGACTTCCTCATCTCCACCATTCCCCTCCTCCTGGGGATCATCCTCCTCGTCCTCAGGTTCGATGTTCTCCTCCTCGCGGTTGTGGTGGCCCTCGCTCTCCTGGCATTTCCCGGCACCGGATTCATCCGGAGCAGGTGGGCCTGCCGGTACTGCCGGCAGAGGCAGGTGGGCTGCCCCGCAGAACACCTGTTCGGCCGGAAGGGCCCGGAAGAGGCCCGGTGATGAAGACCCTCATTGATCATGCGCGGGAAGGCCGGGTGACCGGGCCGGTGAGAACCGTGGCCGGGTCCGAGATGCGGGATCCCTCCCTCATCCTCGACGGTATCGCCGGGGGCTCTGTCACCATCATGCGGAGGGGGAAAAGGTGCCTCGGGATCGGCCACGGTCTCCGGACAAAGGTGAACGTGAACATCGGTACTTCGCCTCTCCGAATCGATCCCGAGGCGGAGGTGGAGAAGGCGGTCATCGCCGAAAAATATGGCGCGGACACCCTGACGGATCTCTCCATGGGAGGGGACATCCGGGACATCCGGAGGAAGATATTCCGGGCCACGAAGCTCCCCCTTACGACGGTTCCGATCTACGAGGCGGCGGCCCGGATCGGCATCGGCACCATGACCACAAAGGAGATCCTCCGGATCCTCAGGGAGCAGGCAGATGAGGGGGTCTCCTCCGTCGTGCTCCACTGCACGAGCCGGGACCTCCTTGACACCCTGAGGGGAGGGAAACGGATCATGGGAGTGGTCTCGAAGGGCGGGTCCATCACCTGCGCCTGGATGATGCGGACCGGGTCCGAGAACCCCTTCCTCGAGCACTTCGACGAGGTCCTCTCGATCCTCAAAAGGCGTGACATCGTCCTCTCCCTCGGAAATACCATGCGGAGCGGGTGTATCCATGACCCGATGGATCGGGCGCAGAAGGGGGAGATGATGCTGAACGCGTCGCTCGCGAGACGAGCCCACGACGCCGGTGTGCAGACCATCATCGAGGGCATCGGAGGCCATGTGCGGGCCGACCGGATCGCGGCGTATATCAGGCGGTACCGGAGGCTGTCAGAGGCCCCCCTCTTTGTCGCAGGCCCCCTCCCCACGGACATCGCCGTCGGCCGTGACCACATGGCGGGGTGCGTGGGCGCAAGCATCGCTGCAGGGGCGGGTGCCGATTACCTCTGCTACATCACGCCGGCAGAACACCTCGGGCTCCCGGATCCCGGGCAGGTGAAGGAGGGGCTGATGGCCTTCCGGATCGCCGCCCACATCGGGGATTCCATCAAATACGGACCGGATGCCCGCGACAGGGAGCTCTCAAGGAGGAGGGCAGATCTGGACTGGGAGGGGCAGTTCTCTCGTGCGCTCGACGGGGAAACGGCAAGGGCGCTCGCGCCCGCTGACGGGCCCTGCACCATGTGCGGCGAATTCTGCGCGATACAAATGATGAGGGACCTCTGAAATATCCCTAGTCGCAAACCGGCTCCGCCATTTGGTCGCACATCGGCTGCGACGTGCTCCTCACCGGGGTGTGGATGCACCCGGTGACTCCACACCGGGCTGCTCGCAAAACCGGCTCCGCCGGTGGCTCGCACCCCGATGTCACTCCGCCCGCAGGGCCTCGATGGGGTCGAGGTTCGCGGCCCTCCACGCCGGGTAAACGCCGGAGAGGACGCAGGTGGCAACACCGACGAGCATCCCCTGCGGGATGTAGGCGAGGCTCGCCGGCGTAAAGAAATATGTCGTGTTCCCGACTATCGCCGTGACCACCAGGTAACTGGAAACCACCGACATGAGGGCCCCGATGACCGCCCCGATGAGCCCGATGATGACGGCCTCGTAGAGGAACATCTTCCGGATCTCGCTCTTCCTCGTCCCGATGGACCGGAGGATCCCGATCTCCCGGACCCGCTCGGAGACGGACATGATCATCACGTTGAAGATGCTCACCGCCGCAACGACGAGGGAGATGGCCCCGAGCATGGTGACGAAGGAGGTGATGCTCCCGAGGGCCTGGGTGATGGTCGTGAGGAACTGACCCGAATCGGTTATCCTCACGGCGGGGAGCTTCTGGTTCCTGTTCAGCGCCTTATCCGTGTTGTTCTCGATGGTGCCGATCTGGTTGATGTTCCCGACGATGACATTGACCTGGGAATATTCTCCGGATCCCCCGTAGGCGGCCGTGTACCACTTGTCGGTGACGACGATGGCCCTGTCGGTGGAAAGGCCGGCCCCGAATCCCGTGGACTGGAGGATGCCGACGACCCGGACATTCCTCGTCGAGTTGTCCGAAGAGGAACCGAGCTTGATCCTGCTCCCCACCTTCAGGCTGAAGTCGTTTGCGAGGGTCGGCCCGACCAGGGCCCCGTCCCCTCCCCTGAGGAAGGTCCCGTCAGTGACCACAAGGATGTTTTGGACCGTGTCGGGCTTCAACCCGAGGATGCTCGCCCTCCCCTGTTTGGATCCCACCGTGATCTGGTCCGACTTGGAGTAGATGGGGATCACCGTGTTGGCCCCCACGACCCTCTCGATCTCCTGGAGCTGGCTCTGGGTGATGTTCAGGTTTGTCCCCTCACCTCCCCCGCCTGGACCGACAAAGCCTCTCCCCCCGCCCGTGTACGGGGTGATGATGATCACGTTCCCCGAACTGGAGAGCTGGGCGGTCACCGAGAGGGTCAGGTTTGCGCCCATGATCCCCAGGGTCGTGATGGCAACCACCCCGATGACGATGCCGAGGGCCGCGAGGAGCGACCGGAGGAGGTGGCGCCTGACGCTCCGGTAGGCGAGGGAGGTAAAGATATCCCCGCCGATCATGCCATTCTCCCGTCCCGGATGTTGATGGTCCGGTGGGCGTATCCCGCAATCCTCGTGTCATGGGTGACCATGATGATGGTCTTCCCCTTCTCGTTGAAGCTGCGGAGCATCTCCATGATCTGGGTGCCTGTCTTTGAGTCCAGGTTCCCCGTGGGTTCGTCGCAGAGGAGGATATCGGGATTGTTCACGAGGGCCCGTGCAATGGCCACCCTTTGCTGCTGCCCCCCGGAGAGTTCGCCCGGGATATGGTTCGCCAGGGCCTCGTCGATCCCCACCTCCCGGAGGAGGTTCAGGATCTCCTCCCTCCCGGCGCGGGTCTTGTGCCGGATAATCAGGGGATACTCCACATTCTCGTAGGCGGTGAGGAGGGCAATGAGGTTGAAGGTCTGGAAGATGTACCCGATGGTGTCCCGCCGGAGGTCGGTGAGCTCGTTATCGTTCATATCCCGGATGGCCCTCCCGTTGATGAGGACCTCCCCGGAGGTCGGCCTGTCGAGGCAGCCGATCTGGTTGAGGAGGGTGGACTTCCCGGACCCGGACGGGCCCATGATGGCGATGAAATCCCCCCTTGCGATATCGAGGGAGACGTGGTCGAGGGCCACCACGTCCTCGGCGGGCATGTGGTAGACCTTCGTCACGTCGAGGAGGCTGATGACCGGGTCACCGCTCATGATCGCCTGTCCCGCTCATTGCCTGATCTGCTGATTTCCCTGCTTTCCTTTTCCCTTCTTCAGGAACCGGTTGAAGATCCCCCTCCGCCATGCGAAGAACAGGACGACCGCAATGACGATGATGACGATGATAGGGATGACGGGGATCGCAAGGCCGCGGCCCCCACCGAAGAAGCCGAAGGGGCCTCCGCCCCCCGTCCGGGTGATGGTGCCCGTCTGGGAACCCGTGCTTCCGCCCGCCGCCGCGCTGCGGAGGTTGATGTTCACGGTGTTCTGGTACGAATTACCGTCGGAATCCTTCCACTGGACGAGGACCGGGAGCGTGCTCAGGGTCGCCGGTGCCGAATAGGTCACCGAGAAGCTGGAGAAGTCATCCACGGCAAGGGTCCCGATGACATAAGAGGGGTACGGGTCCACCGGCTGTGCCGGACTCTGCACCGTGACCACGACGGACTTCGCGTCATCGAGCCCCCCGTTCGTGATATCCGCGTCGAGCTGGTAGCTCCCCGTCGAGGGTGTGATCTTCACGTTGTTGATGACGAGATCCGCGCTCCGTCTGCTGTTGTCGATCAGGATGGGAACCACCGTGTCCGTCGAGTGGGCATTGATCCCGTTCCGGTAGGTCGTATGGAAGGTGAGCTCCGTCTGGGTCGAGGGGATAACGGTAAAGGTCACATCCCTGGAATTCCCGGCACCGAGGTCCCCGACGAAGTAGTTACTCTCCAGGGTCCTGACCCCCGCCCCCGAGGGGATGATGGTGATGCTCGTCAGGTTATTGGAACGGGGATTCCCGACCCGGAGGGCGATCTCGTCCGTTCTCCCCGTGGCGAAATAATCGGGGAGGCTGTCCACCGAGACCTGGAGGCCGGTGTTATCGATCTGGAGCGGCACGTACGAGCTCATGCTCCCGGATCCCTGGAAATCGAGGTAAAACCTGGGCTGGTACAGCCCCCCGGTCCCCGTCGCCTGGACATTGAAGGTGAAATCCCGGGAGTTGTCGGGCCCCAGGGTCATGACCTGGTCATAGGCGCCCGGGTTCAGGAGGACGACCCCGTCCGTGAAAAAGGTGGCCCGGGCGATGGGAACCGCCTCTGTCCCGGTGTTCAGGACGGTGATGGTGATGGTCCCGACATCCCCGGTCATGAACACGCCCGGATTGATCGTGATCTTTGAGACCACGATCTGGGAGAAGGCCGTGTCCGACGTGGCCTGGGCAGAGGCGGCGCCTCCGGCGGCCGCGACAAGGAGGAGGAGGAGGATCAGGTATGCGTGAGGCTTCATCTGGTTCACCGGTTGATGTCTCGCTCGCGTCTTTTTCCTTCAGCATGGATGTCCATAAACATGATCCCTGAAATTGTAATATATATTTTACATTTAGTTATTTAATGGTTACTGATTCCGCACGGCATTTCCGCCGGGCGGGCATTCCTCACCCGACCGGTATCCCCGCCGGCATCTAAACGGTCATATACACCATATGTAAAATATATTTAACAGAAGATGGGATAACCGGCCATGAAGAAGAACACCTTCTACCTCCTCATCGGGGGCATCGCCCTCCTCCTCCTCACCATCCTCTGGTACTCGGTGGAGATCCACCGGCCGCTTCTCATCGAGATCGCCTTCATCGCCGCCATAGCCGTCGTGTACCTCGCGCGGCGGCGGGTCGAGGATCTCGCCGAGGATGAACGGAGCGTCAAGATCACCGAGCAGGCCGTCGTGCGGACCTTCCAGGTCTTCTGGGTGGTCTTCGCCGCCTTCTCCATCGGGGCGGTCATGGAGATCCTCTATGTCCCCTCGTTCCCGAGGCCCTCCCTCCCGGAGCGCCCCCGCGAGATCCTTCCCCCTAGGCTGATGGGATACATCCAGCTCGGCCTGTTGATCCTCATGATCTTCCTCTACGTCGGGTTCAGGATCTATTACGCCCGGAAGTACGGGGAGTGGGAGACCGATGAGGAATAAGATCAAGGTCTACCGGGCGATGCATGACCTGACCCAGGAGGATCTCGCGAGGGCCATCGGGGTCACGAGGCAGACCATCCTCGCCATCGAGAAGGGGAAGTACGTCCCTTCCCTGGATCTCGCCTTCCGGATTGCCCGCCACTTCCATGTCAACGTCGAGGAGGTCTTCCTCTACGGGGATGAGTTCCTCCCGCCGGCGGCAGGGTGATCTTTCCTTCCCGGTACCGGCCTCTCCTTCGCACCCGGTCATCGTATCGCGGAGATACGATAGGCACCGGAAGCCTTCGAAAATCGGGGAGATCCCCGAGGCATGGAATTCTCGCCTGCCACCGCACCGGTTCTATCCCCGGTCATCGGGGAGTGGGGGAACTGGAGCCCTGAAAAGATTCGTGCCTGTGGGTTCCATTACCGAAGAATGCAGCCGTGCAAATCCCGGGGGTTTGGGATTTTCCACTGAGAGCCTTCTATTCTGGGACAGGCTACCATGCATCGCGACCAATGGCATCTTCCCCGAAAGATCAGGGCCGGATCCAATTCCGCCGAGGGACCACTGCTGATCCGGACCCTGTAGAGTATCTCTACACGGTTAACTATTTTAATTTATTGGAGGGGATATATTTTATAATAATATAACGAAAAACGTTAACGATGGGAAAGAGAAATGTTGAAATAGATGCCCAAAATATGCATCCCTTTCTGTTGGAATATCCGGCGAATCCCAGAAATCGGGTTTCTTCTCCGGGAAACCTTTATGGTTAGAATTCCCATCCGCCGAGGACCGGTTGACAGGTCGCCGGCGGGGCGATGAGATTCTGACGGGACCCGCCCTCCCCCACCCTGAAAAACCTGGTTTCCGGCAATCGGGAGCTCGTGGAACAGGTCCGGCGGTGCGGAGGGTTTTATCTCATCCACGACGGTACCCTACCGGGATGAGCGGGGGGGAGATCCTTGCGGCCCTGCGGCCCCTGGCTGAAGAGAAGCGAACTTTTCTCGCCTCAGAGCTCCCCGATCTCGTGGCCAGGAAGATACGGGGGAGAAA
>DATGDI010000158.1:0-10285 GCA_035310965.1 Methanomicrobiales archaeon | reverse complement strand
GTCCGCGGGATCATGGAACAGGACAATACATCCGAAGGCCTCGAGAAGCTCTCCCACCCTTCTCCCTATCCGCCCGGCGCCTATGAGACCGACACGCTTCCCTGCGAGGAGAATACCCGGGGAGACAGAGAAGTCTCCCCGCCGGATATTCCCATTGTACGTCACCACCCTCTTGGCGATCGCAAGGAGGAGGGCCACCGTATGCTCTGCCACCGCCTGGATGGGGGCCCGGGGGGTCGTACATATCCGGATCCCCCGCGACGCAGAGGGGTCGATATTATCCGTACCCACCCCCACCCGCGAGATGACCTTCAGGCGGGAGGCGGATCTCAACACGGCGGGGGTAAAGGCCTCGGTGCCGGCGATCACCGCGTCGGCGCCGGAAAGGGCCCCTTCCAGGCCCGGCCCGGTGAGATGGCCTCCGGTCCGGTTCACGAAGACCACCTCGCTTGCCTCCTCGAGCGCCCGCATGGCGGCACCACCGGTATCAAAGGAACGGATGGTGATGGCGGTGGCAAACCGCGGGTTCCTCCGGGTCATAAGATTCCGTTTCAGGGAATATCGGGCCTGTCACCCGATGCGCATGATTATGTTGGAGGTCGGGAGAATATATAATGAACAGGCCGTGCAACCCCCGTGTTACCAGCTTATCATCCTGGACTTTGATGGT
Organism: Methanomicrobiales archaeon; assembly: GCA_035310965.1. Lineage (GTDB taxonomy): Archaea > Halobacteriota > Methanomicrobia > Methanomicrobiales > JACTUA01 > JACTUA01. The sequence goes on along the minus strand of DATGDI010000158.1, from coordinate 9,615 downwards.
GTGATCCTCGAATCGGTATCGATAAAGACAGATGCATTCCGCGAACTCTTCAGACCGTATCCAGAGCATCTCGATCGCATCCTCGCATTCCATCTCGGGAATCTCGGCACCTCGAGGTTCGACAAGATCCGGTACATTTACCGTGATATTCTCAAAAAGGACCTCTCTCCCGATGAATATCAAAGGCTCCTCGCCCGGTATGCCGATCTCGTCCTTGAAAAGGTCCTCCGAGCCCCCTTCGTCTCCGGCGCCCTGGAATTCCTGGAGCGGTTCCACAGGAAGGTTCCTCTCTATATCGTATCGGCAACCCCGCAGGACGAGATCAGGTTCATTGTTCAGGAGAGGGGCCTTTCCCGGTATTTCCATGGCGTTTACGGCTCACCTATGAAGAAGGTGGAATCCATGAGGGAGATCCTCGCAACTTCAGGGACCGAACCGGGGAGTGCCCTCTTCGTTGGCGATGCTCAGAACGATCTGCACGCGGCAAGGGCCCTGGGTGTGCCCTTCGTGGGGAGGGTGAGCAGAGGTGCAGCAAACTCCTTCCTTGGGGAAAGTGATGTCGTGGGAGTCGTAAACGATCTCGATGAACTCGGGAAGTATATCGGGGAACGAGAATGCTGATCCCTCTGTCGTATCCCCTCACCCTGAATTCCCCCCTCTATCCGGGTACCCCCGTTCCCGCGGTAAGACCCTACAATCCCCCGGGCTCCGGTACCCACCCCCGGTCCAGCATCATCTCGGTCCACTCCCACTCGGGGACCCACATCGACCTCCCTCCCCATTTCTGCCCCGAGGGAATCGGGAACGATCCCCTTTCACCACCAGGTCTTACCTTCTTCCCGGCACGGTGCATAGGAATACCGCTGGATCCCGCTTCGACCATCACGCCTGGGCTCCTCATCCCCCATCTTCCCTCGATCCGGGATGCCGCGGCTATCCTCGTCCGGACCGGCTCCGGCGCCGGGAGATCCACCGACCCGGAAGGATACGCCTCCTCTCACCCGAGAGTGGATCCCTCCGTCCCCGCCTGGCTCCGAGCCGAGAGCCCGGGCCTCAGGCTCTTCGGGATCGATGCCATCTCCATCGCGGACCCTTCCCACCGGGATGAGGGGAGGGCCTGCCACCGGGAGTTCCTCTGCGGCTCCCCTCCCATCCTCATCCTGGAGGACGCCGACCTGGAAGATGACCGTATCCTCGATGATCCCTGGACGCTCCACCTATTTCCCCTCCTGGCAGAATGGATCGACGGGCTCCCCGTCGTGGCCATCGCGGATACCGGTGATGCACTTTGGAACCGGTACATCTGAAGATTTGTATCCCTTTTCCGGAAAATCTTTACAGTTCCGGGATCCATCTTGTACAGCCGATACCAGGCCCATCGAGGGAGTGCTCCCGATGAAGACCGTGATTCTCTGCGGCGGGTTTGGAACCCGCATCCGGGATGTGGCCGAGAACATCCCCAAGCCGATGATCCCCATCGGCGGGTACCCCATCCTCTGGCACATCATGAAGCACTATGCCTCGGGTGGCTTCGACAAATTCGTTCTCTGCCTCGGGTACAAGGGGGATGTGATCCGGGACTTCTTCTTCAACTACCGGCTGCACACCGCCGATTGTACCCTGGATCTCTCGGGGAAGAACCCGGCGAGGTACCAAGGCGGGAAGGTCGACCCCTGGGAGGTGACCCTCGCAGAGACGGGACTCACGAGCATGACCGGGGCCCGGGTGGCCCGGGTCCGGAAATACGTGGAGGCGGATGGGAACTTCATGCTCACCTACGGCGACGGGGTGGGGGACGTGGACCTGAAGGAGCTTCTCAGGTTCCACGAGGCCCACGGGAAGATCCTCACGGTGACCGGGGTCCGGCCCCCCGGCCGGTTCGGCGAGATCTCCTGCGGCCCCGACGGGGCCGTCCGGGAGTTCAACGAAAAACCCCAGGCGGCCGGGGGATGGATATCCGGCGGCTTCTTCGTGTGCCGCAGGGAGATCTTCCGATACCTCGATCCCCGCGATGACCTGGTCTTCGAGCAGGAGCCCCTCCGGGCTCTCGTCGCCGACGGGGAGATGATGATGTACCGGCACGACGGTTTCTGGATGCCGATGGACACCTCCCGGGAGTACCTCCTCCTGAATTCCCTCTATGCCCAGGGGAAGGCGCCATGGGTGACCTGGTAGGGGAGGAACTCCGGAACGCCTTCGGGGGAGAGCGGGTCCTCGTCACGGGGAGCACCGGGTTCAAGGGTTCCTGGCTCGCCTGCTGGCTCCACTCCCTCGGGGCCGAGGTCCACGGATTTGCCCTCCGGCCCGAGAGGAAGGAGGACCTCTTCTCCGCCGCCGGGCTCGAGAGCTGCATCAGGCAGGAGTACGGGGATATCAGGGATTACCCCCGGCTCCTTGCTTTTTTCCAGGCGGTCAGGCCTTCCTTTGTCTTTCACCTCGCGGCCCAGCCCCTCGTCCGGCGCTCCTACGAGGAGCCGAAGCTCACCGTGGACACGAACGTCGGGGGATCCCTGAACGTCCTCGAGGCCGTCCGGAACACTTCAGGGATCCGGTCTCTCGTCTACGTGACCTCGGACAAGTGCTACCTGAACCGCGAACAGCGGGAGGGTTACCGGGAAGAGGACGTCCTGGGGGGTCGGGACCTGTACAGCGCCTCCAAGGCGGCGGCGGAGATCATCTTCGCGGCCTACTCATCGTCCTTCTTCGAGGGCCGGCGGGATTTCGGGGCTGCGAGTGCCCGGGCGGGGAACGTCGTGGGCGGCGGTGACTGGGCCCCGGACCGGATCGTCCCGGACTGCATCCGGGCCATCTCGGAGGGAAGGCCGATCCGGCTGCGCCAGCCCGATGCCACGAGGCCGTGGCAGCACGTCCTGGAGCCCCTCGCCGGGTACCTGACCCTTGCCCGGCTCCTCGCAGAGGACCCCGCCCGGTTCCGGGGATCCTACAACTTCGGGCCCGACCCGGCAGGGGCGAAGACCGTGAGAGAGCTCGCAGAGGCCATCGTCCGGGGATGGGGCCGGGGGTCCGTCGAAATTGTCGGGGGCGAGAAGGGATTCGGCGAGGCCGGCCTCCTGTACCTGAACTCAGACAAGGCCCGGCGGGTGCTCGGATGGAGGCCGGGATGGGATTTCCGTTTGACCATTGAAAAGACCGTGGATTGGTACCGGGAGTACCTGAGGGGGGCGGACCCCCTGGATCTCACGAGGGCCCAGATACGGGAATACATGGAGAGTTTCGGATGATTTCGGGAGTGAAGGTCGAGCCCCTCGCCCAGATCCTGGACGAGCGGGGCAAGGTCATGCACATGCTCAGGCGGGATTCGCCGGATTTCCTCGGTTTCGGGGAGATCTACTTCTCGTGCGTCTATCCGGGGGCCGTCAAGGCCTGGCACCTCCACCGGGAGATGACCCTCCGGTACGCGGTCCCGGTGGGCGAGGTCAAGCTGGTGCTCTTCGACGACCGGCCCGGGAGCCCGACGAAGGGAGAGCTCCAGGAGATCTTCCTCGGGCCGGACAACTACCGCCTGGTGACGATACCTCCCCTGATCTGGAACGGGTTCAAGGGGGTCGGCCCCACCATGGCCCTCGTGGCCAACTGCGCCACCATTCCCCATGATCCCGGGGAGATTGAGCGACGGGACCCCGCGGATCCCTCCATCCCGTACGACTGGGGTATCCACCACCGATGACGAGTGAAGTCCTGATCACCGGAGGGCTCGGGTACCTGGGGGGAAGGATCGCCCGGGCCCTGGCATCCTCGTCCCGGTTCTCGGTCCTGGTCACCACCCGGCGGGGAGAGTGCCCCCCTCTTCCCTGGCTTCCCCGGGATCGGTGCAGGCGGATGGACCTTGATGACGACCGCCAGGTGAAGGAGGCCTGCGAGGGTGTGGACGCCGTTATCCATCTCGCGGCCTTAAACGAGGTTGACTCGGCCGCCGACCCCCGAAGGGCGCTCCGGGTCAACGGGGAGGGCACCCTGAGGCTCCTCGAGGCGGCCACCGCGGCGGAGGTGGGCCGTTTCATCTATCTCTCCACGGCCCACGTGTACGGGTCTCCCCTCGCCGGAAGGATCACCGAGGCTACGGTCCCGAGACCTGTCCACCCGTACGCCATCACCCACCGGGTCGCGGAGGATTTCGTCCTTGCCGCCCGATCCCGGGGGTCTCCCGAGGGGATCGTGGTCCGCCTGTCCAACGGGATCGGCGCCCCCGTCCTCCCGGAGGTGAACCGGTGGACCCTGGTCGGGAACGACCTCTGCCGCCAGGCGGTCACGGACCATGCCCTCGTGCTGAAGACCCCCGGGCTCCAGGAGCGGGACTTCATCTGCCTCTCCGACGTCGCCCGCGGGGTGGAGCACCTGCTGGGCCTGGATGCCGGAGCCTCCGGCGACGGAATCTTCAACCTGGGAGGGGAGAGGAGCATGACCATCCTTGCCCTCGCCGGGCTCATCCGGGAGCGATGCGGGAAGGTCCTCGGGTTCACCCCTCAACTCCACGCACCTCCCCCCGGGGGCGACCCCTCCGGGAAGCCTCTCGATTACTCCATCGACAGGCTGAAGGCGACGGGCTTTCGCCTCGAGGGAAGGCTGGAGGACGAGATCGACGCGACCCTTGCCTTCTGCCGTGAGCACTTCGGGTCGGGATCGTGATGGAAGGGGATCGGGAACCCGTCGTATCGGTGGTGATGCCCACCTATAACCAGGCGGGTTTTCTCAGGGAGGCGGTGAGATCGGTCCTCCTCCAGGACGAGCCCCGCTGGGAGCTCCTGGTCATCAACAATTTCTCGGAGGACGACACCGCCGCGGTGCTGGAGGGCTTCTCCGATCCTCGCATCCGGCGCGAGGATTTCCGGAACGAGGGTATCATCGCGGCATCCCGGAACCGGGGAGTGGGCCTCGCCCGCGGCCGGTTCGTCGCATTCCTCGATTCCGACGATTCCTGGTACCCGGGAAAACTGTCGGCCTGCCTGGGTGCCCTGGAAAGGGGTGCCGATGCCGTCTGCCACGGGATGCTGATCCGGAAGGACGGTATCCCCGCCGGGAATCTCGTCCCATCGCCACCCCGAAGCCTGTACGATGAGCTCATCTTCAGGGGCAATACCTCCATCGCGACCTCCTCGGTGGTGATCCGGAGGGAATGCCTCGCGAAGGCAGGGGGCTTTTCCGAGGACCGGGAGATCGTTTCCGCCGAGGATTACGAGCTGTGGCTCAGACTTGCACGGGGGGGTGCCCGGTTCGCCATGCTCCCGGTCATTCTCGGGGAATACACGGTCCACCAGGGAGGACTCAGCCGGAATATCGGCAGGCAGTCGGATGCCGAGGCAGAGGTCGTCACCCGGGAATTCCGCCGGATGCCGGATGACTCCCTCCGCACCATCCTGCGCAGGAGGCGGAGAATGGCCCTTCTCCATCTCCGGGCAGCGAGAAGGTTCCAGCAGGCAGGATTGTACGGAGAAGCCGGCTCGGCACTGGCCAGATCGGTCATGGCCCTGACCCGATAGACGCCTCTGTCCCGCTCTCAGCCGGGTAACCAAGGGATTATCAATTCTCGGGGAGAGCTGTAGTAAAGCTTCGGAAGGCCCAGGACATGAGCCCCGGGGGGCAATCCACGCCAGATCAGACCGAGTCACGGGAGATGGAGGTGCAGCGGCACGGGTTGATGTACCTCTTCTCCACCGTGGGGATTACCATCGCGGGATTCTTTGCCACGATGTTCTATGCCCACTGGGTGGGGGCCGTGGTCCTGGGCGCCTACTTCCTGTTCCTCTCCTACTACGGCATCCTCTCTCTCTTCTCGGATTCGGGGATCGGATCCGCGGGAGTGAAGAGGATCAGCGAGGGCATGGATCAGGATGCCTACTATACCGCGTGCCTCGTGCTCCGGCTCCTGGTCTACCTCGTCACCATCGCCCTCTTCATCCTGTTCCGGGACCGGTTCGCCGACCTGAACCAGGCCGGGTTATTCTCTATCCTCATCATCGTGGTGGGAATCGGTATCGTCAATGCCCAGATCGGGACCTCCATCGCCGGATGCAACCGTCTCGGGCTGGCCGCCTCGACGAGCCTCATCAACAACCTCGTCCGGATCGGCATCCAGGTGGTCCTCGTGTTCCTGGGGTACCAGGTTGCCGGCCTGGTCGGTGGACTCGTCGCCGGGATCCTCGTCCAGATCATCATCGAGTCCCGGTTCATCGATCTCCATCTCAGTCGGTTCACCTGGGACCATGTCAGGAGTATTTTCACCTACTCAACCTGGGCTTTTCTCACGTCATCGGGGAATACCATCTTCGAGTACGTGGATATCCTGGTCATCAGCTACTTTCTCGCCGTTTCGGAGGTGGGCGTCTATGGGATCTGCTGGACCTTCTCGTCGTGTGCCATCTTCGTGAGCACGGCCCTCTCAAACACCCTCTTTGTGAAGGTGAGCCGCTGGGACTCGGCCGGGGACCGGGGCGCGGTCGGCCTTTCCCTCTCCCGGGCCATCACCTACTCCCTGATGTTCTCGGTCCCCATCCTCCTCGGGGGCCTGTTCCTCGGGGGTCCCCTCCTCTACTTCCTCTACGGGGCCGATTTCTCGGCGGGCGGCATTCCCCTCCTCCTCCTCATCGGGATGCGGGTCATCCAGTCAGTCCAGCAGATCTATTTCACCTACCTCATGGCACTCGACCATGCCCGGAAGGCCTTCTACGTCACCGGAACCATGGCTGTCACGAATCTCGTGCTCGATCTCCTTCTCGTCCCCGCCTTCGGGATTGCCGGAGCCGCCTTCGCATCCCTCGTCACCATCGGGACGAGCACCGTCTTCGCCCACCTCCAGCTGAGGGGGTTCACCGGGATTACCCCCGAGAGAAGGCCGCTCTTCGAAATCGCCATCGCCGCCATCCTCATGACCGCCACCCTCATGGGGCTCCTGCAGTTCATCACCATAACGAGCGCGGTACAGGCCGCGGCTCTCGTGGGAGCCGGTGCGGCCATCTACCTCGGGTCCCTGACAGCCATGGATGAAGAGATTCGGAGATCTGCCCTGGGAATCCTTGAGATCAGATGGAGATCGTAAAAAAGCACCTGGAGGAAACTGAAATGATGATCCGGACATGGTTCAGGGGCAGGTGAGGGTGACGGGATGAAACTCTGCTTCATCGCCGACGGCCGATCCATCCATACCCAGCGGTGGGCGGAGCACTTCGGAAGGAGCCACGAGGTGCACCTGATCACCTACGACCCCTCGGGCCGGTCCCTTACCGGGGTCACCGAACATGTCATCCCGTCTTTTTTTCGGAACCTCTACCTCGGGTTCTGGCCCCGGCACCTCCGCATCCTGCGCCTCATCCGAAGGATCGACCCAGATCTTGTGCACGCCCACTTCATCACGAAGTACGGGTTTCACCTCCCCCTGGGGCACCGGTGGCCGACCGTGGTCTCGGCATGGGGGGATGATATCCTGATCCTTCCCCCGAAATCCCTCCCGATCCGTGCCTTCACGGGAAGGGTCCTCAAGAAGGTGGACCTGGTCTATGCGGTCTCGCAGGACCTCAGGAACCACATCGTGAAGGACTTCGGGATCCCTCCCGGGAAGGTGATCTACCTGCCCATCGGGATAGACACGGTGGTATTTTCTCCGGGGGGGAAGCGGGATACAGGTGGGCGTCAGACCGTGGTCCTCTTCTCCAACCGGGGATTCTACCCGGTGTACGACACCCGCACACTCCTCGCAGGCTTTGGCGGTGCCCTGAAGGAGAAACCCTCCCTCTCCCTCGTCCTGAAGGGCACCGGACCCGAGAAGGGGGAGATGCAGGAGCTCGCCGCGTCCTTGCACATCGGCGGTGCCGTTACCTTCAGGGATCGTTCCCCCTACTCCGAGGTTCCGGATGATCTCAGGAGTGCAGACATCTTCGTCTCCACCGCAACGTCGGACGGGACGCCGGTCTCGGTCCTCGAGGCCATGTCCACGGGCCTCCCCTGCATCGCGACCCGGGTCGGGGGGGTCCCCGAATGGATCGAGGACGGGGAGAACGGGATGCTCATCCCTCCCCGGGACCCCGCGGCCCTCACCCGGGCCATCCTCTCCCTCGCCTCGGACCCGGCCCTCCGGGACCGGCTGGGAGCGCGGGCCAGGGAAACGGTCAGGGCGAGGGGGGACTGGGGAAGGTTGATGACGCGGGTGGAAGATGACTATAAAAGGCTGATGAGCCTCGCCGGAGGGGAGAAATGACCTGGAGCGGAAAACGAGCGCTTGTCACGGGTGCGGGGGGTTTCATAGGGAGCCACCTGGTGGATGCCCTCGTGGAGAGGGGGGCCGAGGTCACCGCCCTCGTCAGGTACAATTCCCGGAACGACTGGGGGATGCTCGAGGAGAGGTACCGGAGCGGAGCCGGGGGCCTCCGGGTGTTCCCGGGGGACGTGACCGATGCGGGATGCGTCAGAAAGGCCGTCGAGGGAAACGAGGTGGTCTTCCACCTCGCGGCCCTCATCGGGATCCCTTACTCCTACGAGGCACCGGAGTCCTATGTGAGGACAAACGTCCTCGGGACGCTGAACGTCCTCACCGCATCCCTCGCGGCGGGGGTGGAGAGGGTGGTCCAGACCTCCACGTCTGAGGTGTACGGGACCGCCGTCTACACCCCCATCGACGAGGCCCATCCCCTCCAGGGACAGTCTCCCTACTCGGCCTCCAAGATCGCCGCCGACAAGATGGCCGAGGCCTTTCGCTGCTCCTTCGATCTTCCCGTCGTCACTCTCCGGCCCTTCAACACCTACGGGCCCCGGCAGTCCGCCCGGGCGGTCATTCCGACCATCATCACCCAGGCCCTCGCCGGAAACATCGTCAGGCTGGGGAGCCTCGATCCCGTCCGGGACTTCACCTTTGTCGCCGACACCGTGCGTGCCTTTCTCCTCGCCGCCGAGAAGGAGGAGGCTGCAGGAAAGACCATCCACACCGGGTCGGGCATCGGGATCTCCATCGGCGACCTCGCGCAGAAGATCCTCCTCCGGGTGAACCCGGGCGCCCGGATCCTTACCGGGGACGAGCGGGTCCGGCCCGGCAGGAGCGAGGTGATGCGCCTCGTCTGCGACAGCCGCCGCGCCTGGGAGATCCTTGGCTGGCGACCGGAGGTGGCCCTGGACGAGGGGCTCTCCCGGACCATCGACTGGATCCGGGATTACCGGGAGGGCTACAAGCCGGGGAGGTACACGGTATGAGGGAGGAAGAGGGAATGCAGGCCGTCATCCTCGCGGGAGGGAAGGGGAGGAGGCTTCTCCCCTATACCACGGTCCTCCCCAAGCCCCTGATGCCCATCGGGGAGTTTCCCATCCTCGAGGTGATCCTGCGCCAGCTCGAACGGGCCGGTTTCTCCGACGTTGTCATCTGCACCGGGCACCTCCACGAGATCATCCGCGCCTATCTCGCCCAGAGCAGGCACCCCGGTCTCTCGATCCGGTTTACCCACGAGGATTCGCCCCTGGGAACCATCGGCCCTATCAGGCTCATCGAGGGCCTCCGGGATACCTTCCTCGTCATGAACGGGGACATCCTCACCGACCTGGACTACCGGAAACTCCTCGCGGCCCACGCAGGGAAGGAGGCCATGGCCACCATCGCGACGTATCACCGGGAGGTGA
>DATGDI010000157.1:0-8880 GCA_035310965.1 Methanomicrobiales archaeon | reverse complement strand
GCCGGTTTATCGTCCAGTGAACACGAAGAACAGTACGAATCCTGATGCTCTCGGTGCCATACTTTCCCTGAAGATTGTATACGCTTCCCTTCCAGCATATTTTTATCGAATTTGTTTACTTAGACAAAGTCTCGGTCGGTGCACACTGCCTTTAGGTTATGTGCGCCTCTCACTTTTCGACTCAAAGGAGTTTTGGCAATAGACTGTAACCCGAAAACAATCGAAGGAGATCATATTTATCCCACAGGTTCTATCATGTCATGAGGAATTCGGATGAGAATTGACATCGTACGAACAAGGTTTCTGGTTCTCGGCGTTGCAATCCTGCTGGCCGTCTTCATGGCCGGATGCACAGGGTCACCCTACGGGCCGGCGACGACCCAGGCTACGACCCAGGCGACAACCGCTCCCACACCTTCGGGGACAGCCCTCGCCACAACCGTGACAACGACCACCCCCACGCCCCAGGTGACCGCGACTATCTTAAACCAGACCAATGTGTCCATCACCATCACGAACTTTGTCTTCACCCCACGATTTTTCACCGTTTCGAAAGGGACGACGGTCACATGGACAAATCGGGATCCTACCCCGCACCAGGTCATCAATGATCCCATTGGCGGGTACGGATTGGGTCAGTTGTTTCGGAGCAGTCCTCTCGGAACAGGAGAGACCTACTCCTTTACCTTTACCTCCACCGGCCAGTTCCCGTTCCACTGTAACATTCACCCATCGATGACGGGAAAGATTACCGTACAATAATGGCCGGTGACATCCACCACTACCCTCTTTTCCCCTATCGAGAAAAAATCCGGCCAGGGGTTTCCGTTACCGGGTCAGGGGACTTTTATTTGATGAGTGCCTCCAGTCGATTGTTCACCACATCCCAGTTCACGATGTTCCAGAAGGCCTCCACGTACCTGGGCCTCTCGTTCTTGTAGTCCAGGTAGTAGGCATGCTCCCAGATGTCAAGGACCATCAGGATGCGAAGGTGGGGGTAGACATTCACGTTATGCTTCTCGATCTGCATGACGAGCAGCCTGCCGGTGAGGCCACACCTGGCGAGCGCCGCCCATCCCGAGCCCTCTGTACTGGTTGCCACCGAGGAAAACTCTTTCTTGAAGCGCTCGAAGGACCCGAACTCGTTCTTCAGGGCTTCGGCGAGGGTCCCGCCAGGTTCCTTGGCGGCCTTCGCGGTGGGGGCCAGGTTCTGCCAGAAGAGGAGGTGCAGAATATGGCCTCCTGCCTGGAAGGACAGCTCCTTGACCGTGGCCTTCATGTCCATATCCGTTCCTGCCTGGCGAGCCCTGTCCAGCCTTTCAAATATGGCGTTTGCGCCGTTCACGTATGCGGCGTGATGCTTGTCATGGTGCAACCGAAGCTGGGCTTCGGACATGTGAGGCTCCAGGGCATTGAAGGCATAGGGAAGATCCTCCAGTGTGTAAAATTTTTTGCTGACCATGGGGGAATCACCTCTTTGGACAACGGGTCCCTGTGGCTGCTGACCACTTATCCTTTTGTGACTGTTCTGCGATTCACCCACATGTTTTTATGGAGACCCGGCTGTACCGTTGCCGTACCCAGGAACCTCGTGAGGTAATCCGTATGCCAGGAAAGTTCAGCCTTCCAGGATTGATCTGCCTTCTCGTCCTCTTCGTCTCCATCGCGGGTGCCCAGGGGAGCGGCTCCCTCGTCCGGGGCAACACTTTCACGGTCACGGTCATCGGGCACTCGAGGACCCTCTATGACATCTGGCCGAAGGGGACCCATGACATGACCGGGGAACCCGGCGACCAGCCGCCCGTCATCGTCCCCGGCCAGGTGGATGTCACCCAGGACCCGCCCGGCGGGCCCTACACCCTCGGGTCCCACCCCATCGGCGGCGGGGGCACGATACGGGATGATGTACCTCCCGATTCGTCCACGACCTCAGCGACGGCCTATTACGCCGAGGTGAGGACCGACGCAAGCGGGTACGGGGTCGTCCTGTTCCGGACCTCCTCGGCTACCGCAACGCAGCAGTTCCACATCACCGCCGAGAACCCGATAGACCTGAGCGAGGACGTCGGGCTGGTCCTCGGTTTACCCCCGACGCCGGCCCCGGTGATCCCGCTGCCCCTCCCGACTACCATGAAGACCCCCTTCATGCCGGTGACAACCAGGGTTCCTGCAACTCCGGTGCCGACCGCGACACCGACACCGGTTCCTCTCATTACCCCGGTTCCGATGGAGACTCCGACGGAGACGAGCCCGACGCCGGCGGTACCTCTCCCCGCAGCCATCGGCGTCATTGCTGCCGGAATCGGGCTTCTCCTGGCAGCGAGGGTGAGGAAGACGTGAGGGGCAGGCCTCCACCTCCGGGCAGGGCCAGGCAGGAATGATTCCCGTGATCGCCCGGGCTTATGAGGTACGAGGTTGACCGGGGAGCATATCGAAGGGAAGACGAAGGTCGCCCGGGGTCGGAAAGGCTTTGGACGGCCGGGAGAACCGTGAATCATGGTCTCGATCCGGGCACCGGAATGGATCCGCCGCCTGCACCTCCTCCAGGGAATCCTGCCCCTCGACACCGGCCAGGTCCCGGGCGAGATCCTCGCCGGTATCACCTTTGCGGCCCTTGCCATCCCCGCGGCCCTCGGCTATGCGAACATCGCCGGGATGCCTGTTGTCACCGGCCTCTACACCCTCCTCCTCCCCATGGCGGTCTTCGCCCTCGTCGGGTCCTCCCGCCACCTGGTGGTCGGAGCCGATTCTGCCACCGCCGTGATCATCGCGAGCGGTCTCGCGACGATGGCGGCCCCCCAGTCCCCCCAGTACGTCGCATACGCGGGGATGATCGCCCTCCTGTCGGCGGTATTCCTCCTCCTCGCGGGCCTGCTGAAACTCGGGTTTGTCTCGGATTTCCTCTCCCGGGCGGTCATCATCGGGTTCCTCACCGGCGTGGGGTTCCAGATCGCCCTCGGGCAGCTCGGTGGGATGTTCGGGATGGCGCCCCTCTCCGGAGGGCCGGTGCTCCAGGCAGTCAGCTTCGCCCTGCACCTCCCTCTCACCCATATTCCCACCCTTCTCCTCTCGGTCATCGTGATTGGGGTGATTGCCCTCGGGAACCGGGTGAGCATACGGATCCCCGGGGCTCTCATCGTGGTCGCGGGGGCGATCCTCGTGAGCTGGGTCTTTGACCTATCCGTCTACGGCATCACGGTCCTCGGCCCCGTTCCCGGGGGCCTTCCGGCACCGGGATTTCCCCCGGTACCTCTCTCGGACATCGTTCCCCTCCTCAACCTGGCGGCGGCCTGCTTTGTCATCATCCTCGCCCAGAGCGCGACGACTTCCCGGGCCTATGCCTGGAGGTTCCCCGCCGCGGTGAATGAGAACGACGATCTCGTGGGCCTCGGCCTCGCGAACCTCGCGGCCGGCCTCTCGGGGACCTTCGTCGTGAACGGGAGCCCCACGAAGACCGAGATGGTCTACGGCGCGGGGGGACGGACCCAGCTCGCCCAGCTCACCGCCGTCGGGGTCCTCCTCGCGGTCCTCCTCTTCATCACCCCGCCCCTCTCCTTCCTCCCCGTGGCCGTGCTCTCGGCGGTCGTGTTCCTCATCGGGCTCCGGCTCATCGACGTGCGGGGGATGGCCTCCCTCAGGACGAGGCGCCCGGTGGAGTTCGGGGTGGCCCTCGTGACCGCCGGTACGGTCGTCCTCATCGGGGTCGGGCAGGGGATCGCCATCGCCGTGGCCGCCTCCGTCATCGCCCACCTCCGGCATAGCTACCGGCCGCTGAACTCCCTCCTCGTGCCCACCCCCGAGGGGGCCATTCGGCCCGTCCCCCTCGCGGACGGGCAGCAGGCCATGGAGGGCCTGATCATCTACCGGTTTGGTGCGGACCTCTACTTCGCGAACGAGAAACGCCTCCTCGAGGAGATCCTCTCCCTCGCCCGGGACGCCGAGCCGCCGATCCGGTGGTTCTGCATCTCGGCCGCGAACATCGGTGACGTGGACTACTCGGGGGCAGAGACCCTGAAGCAGGTCCATGACGAGCTCGCGAAGCGGGGAGTGGTCCTCGTGCTCTCCGACGTGAAGGAGCCCGTGCTCGCCAAGCTGGGGCGGGACGGGATCGTCGAGTTGATCGGCAGGGAGTATATCTTCGAATCGGCGTACGACGTCATTCGGATCTACGGGGATTGACGCGGGGGACCGGGGATCCAAACCTATAATCCCGTTTGAGACAAAAGATTCCGGCCATGCAGTCCCGGATATTGCCGGCTCTCCTCCTCGTCGGGGCGCTGGTCATCGCAGCAGGCTGCACAGAGGCGCAGAACGGGGCATCGTCCATGACGACACCAACCATACCAACCCAGGGAAAGCTCGTGAGGCTTGAGACAACCATGGGAAACATCACCCTCGAACTCAGGCCCGATATGCCCATCACGGCGGGGAATTTCGCGAAACTCGCCGGCCAGGGATACTACGACGGGACCATCTTCCACCGGGTCATCAGCGACTTCATGATCCAGGGCGGCGATCCCACGGGCACCGGCCGGGGTGGCCCCGGGTATACCATCCGCGACGAGTTCACCCCGAACAACAGGAACGTCCGGGGGACCATCGCCATGGCGAACGCCGGCCCGAACACGGGGGGAAGCCAGTTTTTCATCAACCTCGTGGATAACCCGCACCTCAACACCAAGCACCCGGTCTTCGGGAAGGTGGTGGAGGGGATGGATGTGGTGGACAAGATCGGCAGGGTGAAGACCGACTCGAGCGACCGGCCGGTGACACCGGTGAAAATCGTGAAGGCGACCGTGCTCTGATCTGCCTCAGTCGGCGGACGAGATAACCCTGACCACGCGCCCGTCCTTGAAGAGGGAGATCCGGCCCCCGCTCTGGGAGACCACGATTCCCACGGCCCGGGTCTCCTGGGTAATCCCGGCCACCGAGGCGTGGCGGGTGCCCAGGCCCTTCTCGATCTCGGTCCCGCTGGTATCGATGGTGATGTACCGTCCGCCAGCACAGACCGCACCGTCACCGCGCACGACAAAGGCGCCATCCAGCTGGGCGAGCTCCTTGATGGTCTCCCTGAGATTGGGGTTCGTGATCATCCGGGCCTCCCGGGGGTGTCCCTCGAAGGGATTCAGGATCAGCTGCCGGGAATGGGCGAGGACGTTCCGGGCATCCCCGAGAATGAAGGTGGTCCCCACCGGCTTCCCCTCCCGCCCCTCACGGGAGATCTCGGCCGCGATCTCGTAGGCCGCCTCAAAGACCGGCTCCCCGATGTCGGTCTCCTCGATAAGGGCCTTCTTCCAGGGGGCGATGGTGATACTTACCTCTTTCACGTCCAGCTTCCGGTCCGTGATGTCGTTCCCTATGGAGAGCATCTCGAGGAGCCTCCCCTTCTCGTCCCGGATCGCCTTGTTGGACCAGGCGATCCAGACCCGTTCACCGGATTTCTTCATGTTCTCGTTGACATTTACCTCGAAGTCCTCCGGCTTTTTCATCACCTCCGTCACCATCGCGGCGAGATCCCGCCCCGTACGCGAACGCTCGGGGAGGATGGTCCCGAGGAGGTGCCTCCCGACAATCTCATCCGAGGAATAGCCGAAGAAGGTCTCCCCGAACCGGTTGATGAACCGGATGATCCCCCCGGGATCCACCCGGAGGATGATGCTGTGGGTATTATCGATGAGGTCCTGGTACCGGAGCTCGCTCTTCCGGAGCAGGTCCCGGATCCGGTGATACTCGGTCATGTCCTGGCCCATGACGATATGACCCTGCGAGGGATCCGACGGGTCAACCGGCCGGGACTGGAGGTGGACGCCCAGCAGGGAGCCATCCCTCCGCCTCACCTGCGTCTCGATGGAGCCCCAGCCGAACTCATCCCGGGTCCCGAAGAGCCCGTCATCGATCCGACGGTGCTCCTTCTCCCCGCCCATGAACCCTATCGGATCCCTCCCGATCAGTTCCCCCTCCCCGTACCCCAGCATGGACAGGAGCGTGCGGTTCGCCCAGACGATGGCATGGTCCCGGATGACACAGACGGCCATGGGGGTCGCGTTCAGTACCGCGGCCATGATCCCGTTCTCCAGGCGCAGGTTCTCCTCACGCCGCCAGCGGCCGGCGAGGGCCCGGATGGTCCTGTTGAGCCCGGCCCAGGCTTCCGGAGAATCCGGCAACCGGTCCAGGACGAGATCTGCTCCATGGGTATAGGCCTGCGTCGGGAATTCCGTGTCTCCCCGGTCGGCAATGAAAATGAAGGGAAGTCCCTTCCCCGAAGACCGGATGGCCTCCAGGAGCCGGACCGCCTCGGCATCCCCGGGGCCGGAATACCCGAGCACCAGGTCCACATCCCCCTCCCCAAGCCGGGAAAGGGCCTCGGCGGCTGTAGCGGTGAAGAGGACCGAAATATCCCCGATCCCGGATGCGATAACCCGGGATCTGTCAGAAAAACCGGGTCCGGCATCGAGGAGAAGGATGGTGACCATGAGGCCTCGCTTCTTCATGGGAATTCAGGAACCATTACCCTGCTGGTTGATCCCGGGGTTCTCGAAACAGGGAGGAAAGGGGGAGATCAGAGGGATGGCTTCTCCACCGGGGCTTCGCCCCGTTGGTCACCACCAGGTTACTGCCTGGTGGTTCTCGCTCGGGTTTCCACCCTCGCGTTCTCCCTCGGGCTCACGCCCTTCGGGTTCCCCTTCAGAGCCTCGAGGAGGAGCCTCGCCGAGGCCTCCATGTCCCGGAGGTCGGCGACCTCGACGGGGGAGTGGATGTAGCGGACCGGCACGCTGATGACCGTGGACGGGATCCCGCTCTTCACGAGATGGATGGAGGAGGCATCGGTCGTCCCCCCGTGGCCGACCTCGAGCTGGTACGGGATCTTCTTTTTCTCGGCGACCTTCCGGAGCCAGGCGACCATCCTCCGGTCGGCGATGAGCCCCCTCCCGTTTGCGTCCGAGACGGTGATGGCCGGCCCCTTCCCCATCTCGAGACAGGAGTCCTTCTTGTCGATGTCGGGGTGATCGCCCGGGAAGGTGGAATCGAGGGCGATGGCGCAGTCGGGGTCGAGGGAGAAGGCGCTCGTCCTCGCCCCCTTGGTCCCCACCTCCTCCTGGACGGTAAAGACCCCGTACACGGTGTGGGGGGACTTCAGCTCCTTTAATACCTTGACGAGGACGGCGCAGCCGACCCGGTTGTCGAAGGCCTTCCCCGTGACCCGCCGCCCGGCGAGGTCCGCGAGCTCCCGGTCAACGGTGACCGGGGTGCCGATCTCGAGGCCGAGCCGGGCAACTTCCTTTGCCGAGGAGGCTCCTACGTCGATGAACATGTTCTCGGCCTTCACGCCCCTCTTCCGCTCCTCCTCGTCCATGACATGAGGCGGCTTCCCGCCCACGACTCCCGTAACGGGGCCCTTGAACCCGTGGAGAATGACCCGCTGGTTGTAGAGGGTGGGGGCGTACCATCCGCCGAAGGTCACGAACCGGAGGAAGCCCTTCTCGTCGATGTAGTTCACCATGAGGCCGATCTCGTCCATGTGCGAGGCGATCATGACCGAGAAGGCACCCCCCTTCTTCACCGCGATGAGGTTCCCCAGGGCGTCCTCCCGGATCTCGTCGACAGAACCCCGGAGCTCGGCCCGGATGATGTCCTCCACGCTCCCCTCGCTCCCCGAGACACCGTGGGCATTGGAGAGCCTCCCGAGGATCTCGCGCATCCTACCCACCCATCGCCGACCCGATCCTCGTCAGGGCCTCGCCGATATTCTCCCGGGAGGTGGCGTAGGACATCCTCGCGTACTCCCTCGCGTTCCTGCCGAAGGAGTCGCCCGGGACGATGATGACCCCCTTCTTGAGGATCCGGTCCATGAGTCCCCTCCCCATGGGAACGAAGGCGTAGAAGGCCCCCTCGGGAAGCGGGAACTGGAACCCGAACCGGCTCAGTCCCTCGTAGAGGAGGTCACGCCGCGCCTGGTACTCGCGGCGCATCATCGCCACCGAGGACTGGTCGCCCTCGTAAGCCGCGAGAGCCGCGTACTGGGAGATGGAGCTCGCGCAGGCCTGGCAGTACTGGTGGACCTTGATGCACTGGGCGACGACGCTCTCCTCGGCGGCGAGGTACCCGACCCGCCAGCCGGTCATGGCATAGGTCTTCGACGCCGCGTTCACGGTGACGACGTTCTCCCCGTAGCAGGCCGCGCTCACGTGGGGCTTCCCGTACGTGAAGTGCTCGTACACCTCGTCCGAGACCACGGTCACCCCGTGGTCCTCGGCGCACTCCACGAGGGCGCAGATGGACTCGGGGCTCTCCACCGCCCCCGTCGGGTTCGCCGGGCTGTTCAGGAAGAGGAGCCGGGCCCCCGGCATCCGCTCCATCGCCGCGTCGATATCGATGTGCAGGGTCGAGGTGAGGGGGAGGCCCTCCACCCGGGCGCCGGCGATGGTCGCGAGGGCGGCGTAGGAGACGAACCCCGGATCGGGGACGAGAACCCGGTCGCCCGGGTTCAGGAGGGACTGGGTCACGAGGAGGAGCGCCTCGCTCCCCCCTGCCGTGACGATGATCTGGCCGGGTTCGTACGAGAGGGCGTTCTCCCGGCGGAGCTTGTCGCAGATGGCCGCCCGGAGCTCGGGGATACCGGCGTTCACGGTGTAACCCGTCTTTCCCTCCCTGATGGCCCGGATGGCGGCGTCCTTGATGTGCCGGGGGGTGTCGAAGTCCGGCTGCCCGAGGCCGAAGTTGATGGACCCCGGGGCCGCCGCCTCGAAGATCCGCCGGATGCCTGAGAGATCGATGCCCTGTACCTTCTCGGAAAACCTCATCCCTTCCATCCCCTCTCTCCCTTCACTCGATGTTCACGTGCCTTCCCTTGAGCGTCTCGACGTTGATCTCCTTGATCTC
>DATGDI010000156.1:0-7539 GCA_035310965.1 Methanomicrobiales archaeon | reverse complement strand
GAGATCTCGGCGAGAGTCCTCGCCTCTACCTCGAAGATGGGGTCGTACCCGAACCCCTCCCTGCCCCGGGGGGACCGGGTGATGACCCCGTCGATCCTGCCCCGAAAGATACGGATGCCCCACTCATCGGCGTAGGCAATCGCCGTCTCGAAAAATGCCTCTCTCTCCTCTACCCCGTCCAGAAGCCGGAGGATTCCCTGGAACCCGATGGTGTCCAGGACGTACGCGGCATACGGCCCTGGAAAGCCCTTGAGGGCCTGCACCGAGAAGGAGGTGTCGTCCACGATGAGGGGACGCTTCAGGCACTCGAAGGCAAACCGCGCCTTCCCCCCTGCAATCTCCCCCACGTCGGAATGCCGGAACTCCGGGCACTCGAGGTTCACGTGCTCCACCTCGGGCTCGCCCCCGAAGAAGGCCGCGATCTCCCTTGCCTTGTGGGGGTTCGAGGTGACCACCGCGAGTTTCACAGGTACCTCCCCCGGCGCCGGATCTCCTGCTCCCGCTCGAGAACCTCCTCGGATCCCGGGAACTCCTCCCGGTATCCACCGGTAAAGGCCTCCCTGAGAGAGACGTACTCCCTCGATGTGCTCTCCAGGGTCTGGAGGAACACGTGGAGATCGACGCCCCGGTTTTCGATCTCTGTCGAGACGAGGGAGAGCCCGAAGTCGATGAGCACGCACCGGCCGTTCCGGACGATGATGTTGCTCGTCGTCAGGTCACCGTGGATGATCCCCGCGGTGTGGAGCCTCCCGACCATCCTCCCCGCCTCCCGGACATTCTCCTCCGTGAGCACCTCCTTGAGGAGCGGCCCCTCGATCCGCTCCATGACCAGGGTGTCCGCGGTGACGTCCCTGATGACGGGAGTCGGGATCCCGCTCCGCCGAGCCTGGGAGATGATCCTCGCCTCGGCACGGGTTCTCTCCGCGATGAGGCGGGCATCGATGGACGGGACCCGGTAACTCTTGGAGAGGCGCCGTTTCTTCACGGTATCCTTCCCGATGGTCACCACCGCCTCGGCGCCCCGGGCCTCCTCGGTCCCGTCCCTCCGGATGTCGTGCCTGATGATCATGCCCTCCCCCGCTCCTCTCCAGGTCACCTCCACCTCGTCAGCCCGGAAACCCGGGAGGATTCCCGATTCCGCAATGGGGATGGATTGGCCGGAGGCGAGCATGAGCCTCCCGGTAAAGGCGATCATGGCGCCATTGTCCCCCAGGTACTTCGGCTCGGGCACCGCAAACCGGGCCCCCCGTTCGTCGCACATAATCCTCGCCATCTCCTGGAGCCTGCGGTTCGCCGCGACCCCGCCCACGAGGATGACCTCCTCTTTCCCGGCATGGGCGAGGGCCCGCTCGGTCACCTCGACGCACATGGCAAAGGCGGTCTCCTGGAGCCCGGCGCAGACATCACCGATGGGCGCCTTCGAATCCTTTGCAGCGGAGACGAGCCCCGAGAAGGCGAGGTCCATCCCCTTCACCGTGTAGGGAAGATCGAGGGGCTCGCCCCCCGCGGCGAGGGCCTCGATGGCCGGTCCGCCGGGGTGGGAAAGACCCCGGCTCCGGGCGAACTTGTCCAGGGCGTTCCCGAGGCCGATGTCCAGGGTCTCTCCGAAGATCCGGTACCGGTGGTTCAGGAAGCCGAGGACCTGGGTGTTTGCCCCGCTCACGTAGAGGACGATGGGATCGGAAAAACCGGTCGCGAACCGGCCGATCTCGACATGGGCGACGCAGTGGTTCACCCCGACGAGGGGAACCCCCCAGCCGAGGGCCAGGGCCCGGGCCGCGGTGGCGGTGGTCCGGAGGCAGGGTCCGAGGCCCGGGCCCTGCGAGAAGGCGACGCCGGTGACCGGGGGAGCACCCCGGAGGGCTCCGGCGATAACCTCCTTCATCACCTGGGCGTGATGCTGGGCGGCCTCCCTCGGGTGGATACCCCCGTGCGGGGGCTGGTAGGCGTGAGAAGAGAGGGTGACGAGATCCTCGTCAAAAACAGAGGCAGAGAGGTTCCAGGCCGTGCCCTCGATCCCCAGCACCGGCCCTTTCTGCATCCTATTCCTGTACTTATTCCTTCTTCTTGAACTCGGTGTACCCGCACCTGCCACAGGAGGTCCGGTCCTTGTGCTCGGCCATGAGGACCCCGGGCCCACACCTCGGGCAGTGCTTCCTCGTAAGGACGGCCTTCCCTTCCTGAAGGGTGTAGTAGCCGGAGCGCTTCGCCGCCATCAGGCACCCGCCTCCTTCGCCGGCTCCTTGGGCGCGTGCTTCGGTGCAGCCTTGGGAGCCTCCTTCGGGGACTCGGCCGGGGCCTCCTTTGCGGCCTCCTTCGGAGCTGCCTTTGCAGGCTCCTTCGGCGCCTCTGCCTCGGCCCCTTCCTTCGCCTTCGGCTTGCCCCGGTTCATGAGGTACGGCCGCTCGGTCTTCGCGAGCATCTGCTCGTCGTCGTACACCCGGGCGATGCCCGCCATGGTCCTCTCGCCGAACCGGGTCTTTACCGAGTCGAGCACCACCTTCTTCTCGTCGAGGTTCAGGATGGCGCAGACCTTGCCCATCACCTCGCTCCGTGAGGGGGTGCTTGCCGTGTAGCCCAGGGTGAAGGTGAGCTCCCTTCGCTTGAGAAGCTCGTTCCTCCTGTCACCCGTTATCTTGAGATCAGCCGTTGGGATCATCGAGTATCCTCCATACATTGACTCCGGGTTTATTTAAAGGGTGGGGCCCCTGCCTGCCGGGCCGGCGTTCTCCTCATGTACGAACCGTTCCACGAAGGCCGCCGCGAGGGCCTTCGCCCCGGGGTCGACCTCCCGGAGAACCACGCCCTCCCCCGGCTGCCCGTAGAGGATCACCGCTCCTAAAGGGGCCTCGAGGACGAGGGGCAGGACCGCGAGGTCCTCCTCCCCCTCGACGAAGATGAGGGCCGGGGGATCGGCGACGGCGTCGCGGATGGCCCGGACGAGATCGTCTGAGATGGTGCCTGCAGGGTTCCGGGCGACAATCCTCCGGAAGGGGAGCTCGGGTACCCGTGTACAGGGGGCCCGCATGGTGTGCCCGTCGATGATGGCGATCCGGGGTGCAATCCCCTCCCGGAGGAGGTTGTGGGTGACCACGTCCCCGACCGCGTAGACCACCCGCTCCCGGATGCGGGGGAGGAGGGCTCGGACATCGGGGAACACCTGCCCGAAGGGCCTCCTGAGGGAGGTCCGCTCGGCCTCGGGGAGGCGCCGGTGCATCAGCGGACCTTCAGGGCGTAGCGGCCGGGGAGTTTGATGTTGAGGCGCCTTGCCATCTCTGAGTGCTCCGGGTCGAGAATGACGAGGTAGCCCGCCCAGTCCTGGGTGAGCATCGGGGAGCCGCAGACGGCGCAGGCCTCCCCCTCCACGACCCGGTGGCACTGCCGGCAGACGTTCGCCTGTTTCTTACGCACCACCATGGCTCTTCACCTTTTCCTGCTCCTTCTCGAGATCCTCGGCGAGCCAGCGCTGGGTCCCGAGGCCCGCCTGGCGCATGGTGAGGCCGATCTTCGACTCCCGGGGCTCCCTTTCGTTCAGGGAGAGGGTGACCACCCGGGCCCGGACCGCGTCCCCCACGCCGATGAAGCGCTTGGACTCCTGGCAGATGAGCCGCCCGTTCTTCTCGTCATAGTTGATGAAGTCGTCGGAGATCTGGCTCACGTGGAGCATGGCGTCGATGGGCCCGAGGGAGACGAAGCACCCGAAGGTGGTGGTCTCGACCACATCCCCCTCGATGACCTCCTGGAGGGCGAGACGAAGCACGAGGGCCTCGAAGGTCACGTCATAGTAGACCGCCCCGTCGCCGGGGATGAGCTCCCCCTCTCCCACGTCGAGGACCTTCGTCACGGCGATGAAGATACCGATCTCCCGGTCGATGGCCCCCTCGAGCTGCTGCTGGAGTACGTTTAACACCACCGAGTTCAGGGGCTCCCCCAGCCTGTTCGGGGGGACCCGGACCTTGTCCATGAGCTTCATCTTGAAGTACACGCCTGTCACCTATCCACGGATGAACTCGAGCCGCTTCCGGCCCCTCAGGGTCACCACGCCGATGCCCTTCCCGAGGAGGGATTGCCTGACGGCCCGGTCATTCGTCACGACGACGCATCCGGATTCCTCGGCCACCCGGACGACGTCCCTGTCCACGTCCCCTCCGGAGGAGGGCGAGGGAACCACCCTGCAGCGCCGGGCGAGATCGAGCCCCACGCGGGCCGCGGCGGCGTCCTTCCCCTGGCCGGTCCCGATCCCCTGGAGCTCCCGTACCACCCCGTCCAGGGTGAGAAGATCGCAGGCGCCGAAGATCCCTTCGAGCTCCCGGATCAGGTCGACCCCGAACTGGACCGGGAGGAGGAAGGCGTTCGTATCGAGAAGCACCTTCACTCGCCCAGCACTCCCATCCCGATCAGGCGCCATCTTCCGCCGACCTGCCGGCTGATGGCGATCCGGGCTCCCGTCTCGGCGCACACGGGCCGCTTCAGGATCGCCTCGATGTGGTCCTTCCTCGCGTTCCCCACGATCCCCACCGTTACCGCCGTTCCCACCGAGAGCATGAGGGGTTCCTTGATCTTCAGGGGCTCCACGTTCACCTCGCTCTCGGAACCGACGACCCGCTCCATGAGGGTTACCTGGAAGTGAAGCCTGTCCCAGACGGGGGGGAGTTTCCCGGGAAGGCCGGCCACCTGCCCGGCCAGGGCATCGCTCTTGGTCAGCGCCGGGTCGAGCTTCGTCGCCACACCGAGGAGCCCCCCGGGGGTGGCCTCCGCGACCTTCTTTGAACCCGTCTGGATGGAGGTCACCTCGGTAACGATGGGATCCCACCGGGTCCGGTTCTCCACCTGCATCGAGAGGCCCGGCCGGATCTCCAGCTCGTCGCCCTCGTGGAGCACCCCCCGGATGAGCGACCCGCCGATGACCCCGCCACGCAGGTCCTTCCAGCTCGAGCCCGGCTTGTTCACATCGAAGGACCGGGCGATGAGCATCACGGGGGATGCCGACGGGTCCCTCTCGGGCTCCGGGATCGCCGTGTCCAGGGCCTGGATGAGGGCCCCGATGTTCACCTTCTTCTGGGCAGAGACCGGGACGATGGGGGCTCCCTCGGCGATGGTCCCCTGGACGAACTTTTTGATCTGCTCGAAGTGGGCTATCGCCTCCTTCTGGGGGACGACATCGATCTTGTTCTGGACGATGACGATCCTCCGGATCCCTACCATGGAGAGGGCCATGAGGTGTTCCTTGGTCTGGGGCTGGGGGCAGGGCTCGTTCGCGGCGATGACGAGCATCGCCCCGTCCATGAGGGCCGAGCCCGAGAGCATGGTGGCCATGAGGGTCTCGTGGCCCGGCGCATCCACGAAGGAGACCGTCCGGAAGGGGGCGGCCTTATCGCCGCAGGGCGAGGGGAGGGCCCCCGTGGAATAGGCCTCGGGATTCCCGGTATCGTCGCACCGGACAAAGGTGGCATCCGCGTAGCCCAGCCGGATGGAGATCCCCCGCTTGATCTCCTCGCTGTGCCGGTCCGTCCAGACTCCGGTGAGGGCCGAGACGAGGGTGGTCTTCCCGTGATCCACGTGCCCGACGACCCCGATATTCACACCGGGAATGGTGACGTCCCGCAAATGCCCTCAGACCTCCCTAACCAATATAACCCCGGTATACTTATACCTGATCCGAGATGCGGCGGGCCGGAACGGGGAAAAATCCCGTTGCCCGGCGCCTGCACCGCCGGGGTTCCCGGGGAGCGAAATCTTCAATGTCTTCCCCAGCGAACCCCCTTTTCAGTGGTCTCCTTGGAAAAAGAGCCCGAGCTCTCCCGGATCGGGATCTCCCTTCCCCAGCTTCTCCTCGAGAAGTTCGACGAGATCATCACCATCCGGGGCTATTCATCCCGGTCCGAGGGAATCCGGGACGCGATCCGGGCCTACATCACCCATTACCAGTGGATGTCTGACGTGAAGGGGGAGCGCCAGGGGGTCATCACCATGGTCTATGACCACACCCAGCGGGGGCTCACGCAGACCCTCCTCGACATCGAGCATGACTACGGCTACGTGATCCAGGCGTCCCTCCACTCCCATGTCACCCATGATCGCTGCCTGGAGGTGATCCTTCTCCGGGGCGAGGGCACGGAGCTGAAGCACGTCGCCGAGCGGCTCATGTCCCAGAAGGGGGTGGAGTCGGTGAAGCTCACCACCATCCCCGTCCAGGACTAGCCCCCGCCGTCGCAGAGCTCGTCGGCGGAGAGCCACTGGGACTGGGCCGAGCGGGCCGCCTCCCGCTCCTTTGCCACCTGCTCGAGGTCTGGCCCTTCCTTCCTCTCCTCCCGCCCGCCCTTCGGCTCATAAGAGATGAGCTGGTCGGTGCGGTACAGGAGGTGAGTGGTGTCCAGTTCCGCGAAGGTATCCCGGTCGATCCTCTCGATACGGACGACCTTCCCGGTGGTACCGGTCCGGGGGTACCGGACATGCGCCCCGACCGCGACCTCTCCGGATTCCATAGAGGATCATCCCCTCCGCCAAACTATAAAAGGATGGCCTCCCATCTCTCCCTTCATGCAGGTGGAGATCGGGGACGGGGAGAAGCGGTTCCTTCTCGGCCACCACCGGGTGAAGGATCCGGCCGAGACCGTCGGGGAGATGGAACCCCTCATGCGGGAGGCCGGGGTCCTCGACCTCATCGACTGCACCGAAAAGGACCGGCCCCGCGTCCCCTGCTTCGCCGTCATCCGACGGAGGACGGGGTCGGTGAGGCCCCAGGTCCATGTCGGGAGGGGGGTCTCCCCCGCGGAGGCGCAGGCCTCGGCCATGGCGACGGCCATCGAGCGGTACTCGGCGGAGTACCGGGGGGATCCCATGAAGATCGCCGGGTACGAGGAGATCGGGATCCGTCGGGCTGTCGATCCCGATCAGCTCATCCTCGCCCGGCCCCTGGAAGCCGGGGAGAGAATCCACTGGTCCCCCGGCTACGACCTCCTCGAGAAGGAGGAGGTCTGGGTTCCGAGTAATGCCGTGTTCCTTCCCTACAACACCCTGGGAGAGGCGAAGGGCCTCTTTGCCTCAGACCCGAACGGCCTCGCGGCGGGGAACACCCGGGACGAGGCCATCCTCTCGGGGCTCCTCGAGGTCCTGGAACGGGACTCCCTCTCCCGGGCAGAGCGGGACCACTCCATGGGGAAGAGGCTGTCGGTGACCGGGCAGGGCCCGGTCCAGGATCTCCTCGGGCTCTTCGAGAAGGCCGGGATCCCCGTCACCCTCTGGCTCCTCGACGGCATCACCGCGGTTCCGACGGTGGCCGCGGCAGCCGACGACCCGGTGACCAAAGACCCGGCCTTTCTCGTCCTCGGGGCCGGTGCCCACCCATCGCCCCGGGCGGCGGCCATCCAGGCCCTCACCGAGGTTGCCCAGCGGCGGGCCGTGCGGATCCAGGGGGGGTCTGCCTCGGGGGAGCGGGAGGGCTTCGTCCAGCGGGTCGGGTACGACCGGATGAAGCGCCTGAACCGGGAATGGTTCGCGCCGGCGCCCTCCGTGGACCTCGCCGACCTCCCCGACCTC
>DATGDI010000155.1:0-4172 GCA_035310965.1 Methanomicrobiales archaeon | reverse complement strand
GGGAAAGAACTTTGAGCTGGGAAAGGAATGGAAGGTCAGGCTCCTCGGCAAAGGGGCGACAATACAATGTACAGATATCATGTCGAATGACACGACCATCACATGCAAGTTTACCATCCCGAAAAAACCCGAGGAAAGCCCGGCGGGTACATGGTCCGTGATCGTCACCAACGCGGATCTGGCAGAAGACCGGCTCGACGACGCCTTCACGGTGAACGAGGCGTGAACATCCCCCTCTCCTTTTAAGGCTCTAAAACCCCCCATCATTACGAATCTTTTCGTAATTAAGGCAAATATGATATCCTTTTGCACCAATAAGCCAGTATAAGCAGCCGATTGAGAAGACTGGGGATCGATCCTATGGAGAACCGCTGGCAGATCGTCTGGATGATCGTCGCAATGGGAATCATCGCGGCCGTCATCGGGTATGGAATAGTCCGGGAACAGCCTGTCTCACCTTCCGGTGAGGAGGGTGGACTCTCGCAGTTCGCCTCCGCAGCAGAGGTAAGAGCCTGGCTCGCGGCACACGCTTCGACCGGTGGTGACACCTATTACCGGTCGGTGGACGGGGTAAGCCCCCAGGTGGTGGACGGGGCCGCGGAGAAGAACGCTGCACCCTCCCTCCCGTCCCTGGGGACGGGGTCGACCCAGGATCACTCGACGACGAATGTCCAGGTCCAGGGAGTGGATGAGGCCGACATCGTGAAGAACGACGGGAGGTACATCTACGTCATCTCCGGCGGGCGGCTCGCCATTGTCGACGCCTACCCGGCCGGGAAGGCAAAGATCCTCTCCGAGACCCCGGTGAACGGGACCCCGTCGGAGATCTTCCTCTCCGGCGACAGGCTCGTTGTCTTTTCCTCGGGGGAAACCTCCTACCCCGTGATGTACAGGTCGGCCGAGATGGCAGTGCCACCCCGGTATTACCGGACCTCGTCCCACGCATACATCTACTCCCTTGGCGACCGGACGAACCCACGGATGGTCAGGGATATCACCTTCTCGGGGACGTACTATGATTCCCGGATGATCGGGGACAGGGTTTATGTCATCACGAATGAGCCGGTATACACCTACGCCGACGATATCCCGATGCCGGTCGTGAAGGATGATGCGGGGACCGTCCTCGAACCGAAGGTGTCGTACTTCGATGTCCCCTTCAGCTCCTACACTTTCTCCACCATCTCGTCCTTCTCCCTGACGGACGATCGGGCTCTCTCGGCCCAGTCCTTCCTCCTGGGCTACACCTCGACCCTCTACGTCTCGCAGGAGAACATGTACCTGGCCTTCCAGAGACCCATCGCGTATCCGGTCCGCGCCCAGCCCGTCGTGGCGAATGAGATGTCCGCGACGGCCGTCCGGCCGCAGTACACCGAGGAATCCACCGCCATCTCACGGTTCGCCATCGGGAACGGCCAGGTCCGGTACATCGGGACCGGGGAGGTTTCCGGGCACCTCCTGAACCAGTTCTCCATGGACGAATCCGGCGGTAACCTGAGGGCCGCCACCACGGTGCAGGGCTATGGCAGCACGGGCTCCTACCAGTACAACAACGTCTTCGTCCTGGACCCGGGTATGAAAACCATCGGGGCCCTGAAGTACATCGCTCCCGACGAGCAGATCTATGCCACCCGGTTCATGGGCGACCGGCTCTACATGGTCACCTTCCGGCGGATGGATCCTCTCTTTGTCATCGACCTCTCGGACCCCGCGAACCCGGGCATCCTCGGGAAACTGAAGATTCCCGGCTTCTCGGATTACCTCCATCCCTATGACGGAAACCACATCATCGGGATCGGCAAGGAAACCCAGACCAATGACTGGGGCGGTGTCTCCACGTCGGGGCTGAAGCTCGCCCTCTTCGATGTCTCGGATGTGAACCACCCCACCGAGGTCGACCACGTCCAGATCGGGGAAGCCGGATCGGATTCCGAGGCCCTCCGGGACCACAAGGCTTTCCTCTTCTCGAAGGAGAAGGACCTCCTGGTGATCCCCGTGCGGGCGGTGCAGCAGGTGCCGCTCGAGAAGGCGTACGCCGCGTACGCCCAGAAGGTTTGGCAGGGGGCTTATGCCTTCTCGGTGTCACCGGTGAAGGGATTCACCCTGAGGGGCACCGTCACCCACAGCGACCAGGATACCTCGGGATACTACTGGGGATCCCGGGACGCGGTGAAGAGGTCGCTCTACATCGGAAATGTCCTGTATACCCTCTCTTCGGATTCCCTCATCGCGACCGATCTCGGGACGATGTCCCCTCTCAGGGAGATCCCCCTCCCCTACGGCAGATACGGATACCCCGTTCCGATGATGGAGTAAGGGATCCCTGGGCTGCACCGTCGGGGGAGGGGCGGAGGCTGACGGATCCTTTTCTCTCCCCCGGCTCTTTTCCGACGGGAAAAGGGGATCCCTGAGATCGCCCCCTTTTATATCGCAGCCGGCGGTTTATGACTCATCCTTCCCGTCGTTATCCTTTCCTTTCTCCGTCGAGAGAGGGAAGTAACTGTCGTAGACCTTCTTGCGTTCCTCTACGTCGGTATGCAGGTAGATCTCCGTGGTCTGGATGGAGGAGTGACCCAGGTTCTCCTGGACGACCTTCAGGTTCTTGGACCTGCTGTAGAGCTCGCTCGCATAACTGTGCCTGAGCTTGTGAGGGGTGATCCCCGGCGGGGCGTACTTCCTGAAGATGAACTGGATGGTCCTCGGGGAGATGGCCTTTCCCATCTGGCCGGGAAAAAGGGGGCCCTCCTTCCGGTCGCCGATGAAGGCCCGGATCTCCTCCAGGGTCTCCCCATCCATGAAGACGATGCGGATCTTGTCTCCCTTCCCCTTCACCCTGATGGTATGGGATCCGAAGTCGATATCCTTTACCTGGATCCCCGAGAGCTCCGAGACACGCACTCCGGTTGCGTAGATGGTCCGCACGACGAGCCGGTCGCGGAGTTCCGGGATTTTTTCGAGGAGCTCGAGGACCTGGCTGTGCTTCATATAGACGAGCTCCTTTCCCTTCACCTTCGGTCGTTCCATGTCGGCGACGGGGTTCGCCTCCACCACCTTCTGGAGCTTGAGGAACTTGTAAAAGGAGGAGAGCGTCGAGATGATGCGGTGAAGGGTGTGGGGGTGGTACTTCCGGAGGGAGGTAAGGAAGGAGAGGAAGTCAGAGACCCAGGAGTTTGCCACCTCGACCTCGGTATCGATGCGGGCAGAGGCCAGGTCCTTCCACTGGTACGTGATCCTGTCGGGACGGTGGCGCCTGAGCCAGACGTACCGGGCGAATCGGTTGAGAATCTCGACATAGCTTTTCTGGGTCCTCTCGGAGTAGTTCCGCATGTGGAGATAGTATTGGTATTTGGGAATCTCCCGGGAGAAAAAATGACCCTTTTCCATGCCCAGAATTATGAACGGTCAATTTAATAAAGGTTTGCGCAGAACTACAATTCTGCGTAAGTACCCGTCGGAACAATTTGACCGATCCTGACCCGATCCTCCCCTATGGTTCCATCCCATTATAATGGGGTCGGCCATGCCCGATCAAGCTGTACGTTTCCTGGAGATCCACTCCTTGTAGAATGTGAGGATCCCGGGGGGTTGATGGGATTCTCTCCTGGCCATCCTGAATAAAAAACCTGTCTTCGGACGGAGGGCCGGATTCTCTCGGGATTCGCATCCGACCAAGAAAATCTGACATATCCAATATACAAGGCGGGATAACCCGTGCCGGGATCCGGTTATCGGGCCGTCGGCTCCGAGTATTGGTGCACCATCTGGTATGCACCTTCTCAGGGATGTCCGCAGGCATTTCATCAGGATCCGGATCCTTTACCCCCTGGATACCCGTCTCATCGGCGATGGAATCCTGTCAAACGATTCCTTTCGCCCTCTGCCCCCCTTTGGATTCTTCGCAGGAGTCCCCGCCGCGTGGTTCCGGATTCCCGTTCAGTAGATAGTTGTCTCCCTACCCCTTTTTCCTCGGGACCCCTGGCTGCCACATCAGGGGGAACTCCCCCGGGTTGATGGAACCTTCAGAGATTCAGTCTCCCCCCCTACCGATGGACTTGGGCCTTTCATACCGATCCACCGCATTCGGTGTCACCCGGTACCCTCTGCCATCGATTCCCCCTTGACCAGATCACCCTCCATTCTTGACCTGAATACCATGAAAGGCCAGTGGAACC
>DATGDI010000154.1:0-6805 GCA_035310965.1 Methanomicrobiales archaeon | reverse complement strand
AAGGCGAGGCCTGCGAGGAGGACCTTCTCCCGCCGGCCCGGGTTCTGGGTGATGATAGCGAGGAGGATGACCACGAGGACCGCGAGGGCGCAGGGGTTGATGGCATTCACGGCGGCAAGGGCGATGATCTTCCCTGCGGTGAGCTCGGGTGCCTGCGGGCAGGTCCCGGGCGTCGGGGTCGTGGAGGGCGTCACCGTGGGGGTGGCTGTGGCATTCGTCCCGGTCACCGTGTTCCATCCGATGAGCCACCCATCGGTACGGGCGGAGTGGAGAAAGCCCGCGGAAAGGTCGCCATGGCTGATGGAGAGGGGCCCGAGATCCCGGTATGTCCCCGAAGAGAGGAGAACCGCCGGATCGCCGCCCGACAGAAGCGCCCTGAGGAGACCCGTGTCCCCTCCGGTGAGATTCTCCCGGACAAGGACCCGGTCACCCATCCAGACCCGGGGGTAGCCCTGAAGGCCCGCGATGTCCAGGGCCCCGAGGGAGGTCGTTCCTCCGGCGGACCCCGCCTCCCCCAGGGTCTGGTTCAGGAGCCCGGGGACCCCCTGCAGGATGGGAACATCGCCAATGAAGGTGGCGTTCCGCCCAAAGGTCATGACCGGTATGCTCAGGCCGAGCCCGTAGGAAGGATCCCACCCGGCCATTACGGCGGCATTCTCCGGGTGGCCGTACACCTCGTACTCCACGACGACGAGGCCGGGGTACGCGGTGAGCCACTTCCCGAAGAGTTCGGGGTTCACCCTTGCGCAGTGAGGGCAGCCCTCGCCCGTGAAGTAATACCCGACCACCGTCCCCCCGGAAAATCCGGCCGCCGCAGCGGGGATCCCGGTCAGGAGGACGAGGAGGAAGAGGAGGAGGACCACCCTCCCGCCCGATGCAGGGGATGTGCGCTGCACCTGAGAGGATATATCCTCCATCCGATTAATGCCTTCGGGAGCCGGGGCCGCGGGCCCTACCCGGGGAAGAGGGAGATGAGCCGGGCGGCGAGGCCCGGGACGAGGAGCGAAAGGACGAGGAGGATCACGGGCACGTGGACGAGGTAGATGGGAAGGGAGTGCCTCCCGAGGAAGGTGACGGGCTCCAGGTGCGGGCCCTCCCCGGCATCTGCCCGGAACCCGCGCAGACCCCCGGGATAGAGAAGGGTCCCGAGGCCCACTCCCGCGAGGAAGACCCCGAGCCAGGGGACGAGAGGCACGTAGTCAAGGCTCGCGAAGTCCGCCGGGTGGATCCCGAGCCAGGCGAGGCCGAGGGGCCCGGTACCCGCGCCGACGAGGGGTGCAAGGAGGATCACCACCACCCCCAGGGCGATGTTCGCCCTCCCGAGCCGGAGGAAGAGGGGAGAGAGGACGATGGAGAGGCCGATGCAGTGGAGCACCCCGAAGAGGACGTATTCCCCGGGCACGAGGAGCCAGGTGACGAGGGTGATGCCCATCCCGACGAGGAAGATGCCGGCGCCCCGCCTGATGTTCTTCCATGCAACCCCGCTGGCTCCCAGGGCCTGCAGGGATCGTGCCGAGCTGATGGAGAGGGAGACCCCGGCAATGGCAATGAAAAGGGTGGCTGTGGCCACGGCAAAGAGCCTCCAGAAACCGTGCACCACGTCCACAGCCACGATGCCGAAGAAGCTCACGGAGAAGACCGTGTGGAAGATGACCATCATGACCACCGCGGTTCCCCGCAGGGCATCGATCTCCCCGTACCGCACTCCGCCCATGGGATGCCCGGCCTCCGGAAAGGATCTGCCGGGAGAGGTATTGAAGAGGTGCCCCGAAGCTCCCGGCCGGGCACCATCAAGTTCATCCACCACCGGGGTGAACTGAGAGGGAAGATCCGACATGACGGGAAAGGATCCGGAACCGAAGCCCGGCGAAACCCGGAGGAACGAGCATGTCATCGAGGCCATCGGGAAGACCCGGGTGGTCATCCGGGACGGGAGAGTCATCGAGGTCGGGACGCCCTGCATCGCCGAGTGCCCCCTCGCACGGAAATTCGCCGTGCCGGTCGCGGATTTCACCCCGGAGGCGATCCGGGCGAACATCGAGAACCGGATCCGGTCCTTCGGCATGTGCACCGAAGGAAGGGAGGTCACCGATACCCGCGACTTCGTCGGCTTCGGGGCGTCGGAGCTCCTCTCGTCGGCATTCAGGGCGGGATTCATCGATGCGGCGGTCCTCGCCTGCGACGGCGCGGGCACGGTCATCGCCCCCGTTGCCTCCCTCATCCAGGGGATCGGCGGGAGGATGTCCGGCCTCGTCTCCACCTCCCCCCTCCCGGGGGTCATCCGGCGGATTAAATCCGCGGGCGGGTACGTCGTGGATCCCGACGACGCCTCCATCGACCAGGTCCGGGGGGCCGAGGCCGCCTACGAGCTCGGTTTCAGGAAGGTCGCGGTCACGGTTGCAGACCCCGAAACCGCCCGCGAGGTGAGGCGGCTTCACCCGGCCGCGGTCATCGTGGCGGTCCACACCACGGGCATGTCGGCAGAGGATGCCGCCTCCCTCGTCTCCTGCGCCGACCTCGTGACCGTCTGCGCCTCGCGGCACCTGAGGGAACTCGCGGTTTCCGCTCTCATCCAGGCGGGGACCGGCATCCCGGTCTTCGGCTTCACCCGGGCCGGGAAGGAGATCATCCTCGCCAAGGTGCGGGAGGCCGATGCCCCTGTCCTCGTGAAGTTCGAGCGGCTGCCCGTCACGGGAACCGGGCCCGAACCCCTTCAGTAGCCCACCTTGCACACCTTCATGCCCCGGCCCCTCCCTTTTTTACCCGGAAGATCGTTGATCCGGGGGAACTCTTCATGGACATGATCACCCTCATCGGATTCCTCGCGGGAGGGCTCACCACGGCCTCCTTTCTCCCCCAGGTGGTAAAGACGGCGAGGACCAGGTCGGCGCGGGATCTCTCGGTTGCGATGCTCCTCGTCTTCCTCATCGGCCTCTCCCTCTGGACCGTCTACGGGATCCAGGTGGGATCACCCCCCCTGATCTTCACGAACCTCGCCACCATCGCCCTCGTCGCCGCCATCCTCGCGATGAAGGTGAAGTTCAGGGAAAGGGAAAAGGTCTGCCCGCCGGAACAAGGGAAATGATCCAGAGGGCAGAACCGCAGAACATGCCCGGGGCGCCGGGAGACCTGAAAGGAGGCTGAACATCCCGTGGCATACCAGGTAGCGATCGCGAGGTGCCGGGACTACGACCTGGACGCGGTCCGGTCGGCCGTCACTTCGTCCCTCACCCACCTCGGGGGGATGAGCCGCTTCGTGGAGACGGGGCAGCGGGTCCTCGTGAAGCCCAACCTCCTCGCCCCCCGGACTCCTGAAGAAGCGGTGACCACCCATCCTGCGGTGGTCCAGGCCGTCGTCGAGGAAGTGCAGAAGGTCGGGGGGAAGGCGGTCCTGGGAGACTCCCCCGGCGGCAGAAACATCGGAGCGTCCTACGAGCGCCTCCTCCGGAGAACGGGGATGGCGGGGGTCGCCGAGGCCACCGGGTGCGAGCTGGTCTCTTTCGACGATGCCGGAGAGGTGCAGGCACCGGAGGCGAGATCCTTCCGACGTTTCACCGTGGCACGGGCCGTCCTCGAGGCCGACCGGGTCATCGTGCTTCCCAAGCTGAAGACCCACCAGCTCACCTTCTACACCGGCGCGGTAAAGGTCCTGTTCGGGTATATCCCCGGCCTCCTGAAGGCCGAGCACCACCTCCACACGGGTCATGATGCCGGCACCTTCTCCGACCTCCTCCTGGACCTCCATTCGGCCCTCCCGCCGACCCTGGCCCTCATGGACGCCGTTGTCGGGATGGAGGGGCAGGGCCCCTCGAACGGGAACCCCCGGGAGATCGGCCTCGTCCTCGCGAGCCCCTCGTGCACCGCCCTTGATTATGCGGCCTGTTCCCTCATCGGGTTCGATCCCCGGGAGGTCCAGACAGTTCGTAAGGCAGGGGAGCGTGGCGTGGGGCCCCGGAGCCTGGGGGAGGTGGAGATCCTCGGGGAATCTCTGGAAAGCGTCCGGGTCTCTGGTTTCGAGAAGCCCAGGACCATGGTTCTCGGGCGGATCCCCCCTTCAGTCTTCCATGCCATCGGACACCTGGTCGGGTCCCGGCCCGAAGTCCGTCCCGGGCGATGCATCTCCTGCGGGAGGTGCGCCGAGACATGCCCGCCGAAGGCCATCCGGTGGGCGAAGGGGGAGATCCCCTCCATCCGGTACCGGCACTGCATCAGGTGCTACTGCTGCCAGGAGCTCTGCCCCCAGGGTGCCGTGGAGGTGGCATACCCGTGGATCCGGCGTGTGTTTTCGGGTTGAGGGGATCTCCCGAGGCGGCACATCGGCACCTTTATTCCTGCCTCAACTGATGCCCGTACCATGGCAGGGATGGAGCTGCCTCCCAACCTGGGCTCGAAACTGGGCGAGGTAAAGTCCAATCTGCAGTCCTGGAGCCTCGCAGCATGGGTATCCTTCTGGGGTTTTATTCCCATCACACTCCTCGCCCTCGCTGCCCTCCCCCAGTCCGTCAAGGAGGGCTGGTTCATCCTCAATACCGCCCACCCCGAAAGGCTGTCGGCCTGGTTCCTCTCCTCGTATACCCATTCCCAGCTCTATCCCCATCTTGCCGGGAACCTCGCCGTGTACTTCATCACCCTCCTCATGATTTTCTCCTTCGAGAACAGGCACCGGCGGTTCAGGCTCCTCGCAGGCTGGTCGTTCCTGGCCGTTCCCCTGGTGAGCTCCCTCCTCACCATCCTCTTCTGGGGGTACCTGGGGGTGTCCACGTCGGGCCAGGGTTTCTCGGCGGTGAACGGGGCACTCCTCGCCTATGCCATGTTCATCTTCATCGTCTGGGGGCTCGAGGACCGGCTGGAGGTCTTCGACCACCCGGAATGGTTCGGCGGGGCCCGGTTCCGCTTCTTCGTCCTGCAGCTCCTCCTGACCATCATGCTCGTCCTCGTCATGGTCATGGGTCTCCTCACCGGCGTGTTCATGGATCTCGGGGGTTCGGTGAGTAACGGCATCGCCCACTTCGGGGGCTATGTGACGAGCCTCGCCGTGCTCTTTGTCTTCGACGAGAGAACCGAGCGGAGGAGGTACTTCGATACCATGCTCGGGCTCTCGATCCTCGTCGGGGTTATCGCGTACGCCTACTACCTGGTCCTTCTCGTGAGGCTGGTAACGGTAGCCTGAACCGGTGGTCACCACCCCTTGATCTCCGACCTTCCCATGCTGCCGCCCGAATAGGAAGGCAACCTGAACACCCGCCCCGTCACGAGGGGCGCCGCGACGTTCACGATGAGGAACACCGCGACGAGCACCGAGTAGAGGGGGTTTGCGAGGACCCCGTAGGCGAGCCCCACCGAGAGCATGAGGAGGCCGTACTCGGACATGGGGAGGAGGCCGGAACCGACCTTGACCGCGTCGGTGAGGGAGAAGGAGAGGAGGACCATGGGGATGGTGTAGGCGAGGAACCGGATGGCGGTGACCACGGCGAGGAGGGCGAGGACGAGGACCACGTTCCCGGCGAGGGCCCCCACCGAGACGGCGAGGCCGAGGGAGGCGAAGAAGACCGGGATGAAGAAGGCCTCGCCGAGATCCCCCATCCTCTTTAAGATGGACTTCGACTGTTCGGTGCGACTCACGAGTACCCCGACGAGCATGTACCCGATGTAGGGGGTCATCCCCACGGCCTCGGTCACCGCCGCCGCGGAAAACGCGAGGACGAGGGTGAGGGCGATGAAGACCTCGTCGAGCCGGAGCACCTGGAAGAGGTTGAAGAGCCAGTTGATGAACCGGGACCCGACCCGGCTCATCACCGCAAAGGTCCCGATGATCATGAGGGCCAGCTTGAGCACCGGCTCCACGGAAAACTGGCTGTACTGGAGGACATTCGTCACCGAGGAGATGAGGAGGAGCTCGATGATCCCGTTCACGATCTGGAGGCCGATGACCGCCTGCCCCTCCTTCGTCGAGATCCCGTTGATGGTGAGGAGGGTCTTTGCAGAAATGGCCGTCGAGGAGCCGAAGATGGCCGCCCAGATGATCAGGGTCTGGTTGACCGTGAGGGAGAGGGCCGGGAGGATTGTCACGAGGAGGGCGTAGATGATCACGGCGGAGACCGCCTGGGCGAGGACGAGCCTCTCGATCTCCCGCTCGATGGAGGAGAGGTCGATGGAGATCATGGCGAGGAGGATCAGGAACATGATCCCGAGCTGTGCCACGAGCTGGACCGTCTCGGAGCCGGCGAGATCCACGAAGAAGAGGGTGCCCCGGAGGTTCGCGAAGGTGGCTCCCATGGCGATCCCCGCCAGGAGCTCACCTGCAAGGGAGGGCTGGCGCAGGCGCCTGAACAGCTCGCCCCCGATCTTTGCCCCGAGGAGGAGGATGGCGATCTCCCAGAACCCGAAGTTCACCCGGTGTCCACCCTCTCTCCTTTCCCTTCACAGATCTGGGAGAAATGTGACCTAAAGGTATCTGAAGGACCCTGAAAGGGCGTGACTGGGCCGTGCTGCCCTGAACGCGGGGGTACCGCGGCGCATGGCCGTACTGCCGGACATGTCCGGGGCACTTCGGCGAATGGCCGTACTGCCGGAAATGTCCGGGGCACCGCGGCGCCCCACATGTTTATGGGGAATCGTCTCTCGAGTACCCTTCATGCGGGTGCTGTTCCTCGGGACGAACGGATGGTACGACACCGAAACGGGAAATACGACCTGTACGCTCGTCGAGGCCGGGCCCTGGAGGATTCTTCTCGACGCAGGCAACGGGATCCGGCGGCTGGAGGGTCCCCTCGGGGACCCGGATCACCCCTGCCACCTCTTCCTC
>DATGDI010000153.1:0-5378 GCA_035310965.1 Methanomicrobiales archaeon | reverse complement strand
CGAAAAGATCGCGAAGGAGCTCGTCTCGACCGAGTGCTTTGACCCGGCACGCTCCGGTATCCGGGGCTGCACGGTGCACGGGCACTCCCTCCGGCTCGACGAGGACGGCATGATGTTTGACATGCTCGCCCGCCGCATCCTCGACAAGGGGACGGTCAAGTACGTGAAGGACCAGGTCGGGGTACCCCTCGACAAGCCCGTCAACGTCGGGAAGCCGATGGACGAGAAGTGGCTCAAGGCACACACCACCATCTACAACTCCAACGGCGGCACCGGATTCCGGGAGGACAAGGAGGCAATCGAGTTCATCCAGACGATCCACTCCCTCCGGGTCAAGTACGGCTTCAAGCCGATGGAGTGAGGTGACGAAACATGGCAAAGATCGAAAGAGCCCAGAAACTCTTCCTGAAGAGCCTCAAGACCCGGTTTGCGGCCTGGGGCGAGGACGTCCAGAGCGGAAAGACCGTGTACAAGCGCATCGGGCTTTCCCAGTCCCCGAGGAAGATGGAGTGGGTAAAGCAGGGCAACGCCGTTGCTCTCGCCCGGGGTATCTCCGGGTACGACCCGGTCCGGTGCCACTGCGGTGGTATCCCGCTCGGGCAGAGGCAGCTCATGACCTACGAGGTCTCCGGGACCGGAGTCTTCGTCGAGGGTGATGACCTGCACTTCGTGAACAACGCCGCGATGCAGCAGTTCTGGGACGACATCCGGCGGACCGTGGTCGTCGGCATGGACCTCGCCCACCAGACCCTGCAGAAGCGTCTGGGCAAGGAGGTCACCCCCGAGACCATCAACGAGTTCCTCCACGTGCTCAACCACGCGATGCCCGGTGCGGCCGTGGTCCAGGAGCACATGGTCGAGACCTCGCCGGCCCTCACCGACGACTGCTACGTCAAGGTGTACACCGGCGACGATGAGATGGCGGACTCCCTGGAGCCCCAGTTCCTCATCGACATCAACAAGCAGTTCCCGGCCAAGCAGGCCGAGCAGATCAAGGCAGCCATCGGCAAGTCCATGTACCAGGCCGTCCACATCCCGACCATCGTGTCGAGGACCTGTGATGGCGGTACCGCGAGCCGCTGGTCTGCCATGCAGCTCGGCATGTCCTACATCGGTGCGTACCGGATGTGCGCAGGTGAGGCAGCGACCGCTGACCTCGCATTTGCCGCAAAGCACGCCGGCCTCATCGAGATGGCCAACCTGCTGCCCGCACGGCGGGCCCGCGGCCCGAACGAGCCCGGCGGACTGAAGTTCGGTCTCTTCTCTGATATCGTCCAGGCGGACCGGAAGTACCCGAACGACCCCGTCAAGTCCTCGCTCGAGGTTGTCGCGGCAGGCGCGATGCTCTTCGACCAGATCTGGCTCGGGTCCTACATGTCCGGCGGCGTCGGGTTCACCCAGTACGCCACCGCGGCCTACACGGACAACGTCCTCGACGACTTCACCTACTATGGTGCCGACTACGTGAAAGACAAGTACAAGGGCTTCACGAAGGCACCCCAGAAACAGGAGGTCGTCAACGACATCGCGACCGAGTGCACGCTCTACGGTATGGAGCAGTACGAGCAGTTCCCGTCACTCCTTGAGGACCACTTCGGCGGTTCCCAGCGGGCTTCCGTCCTTGCGGCGGCTGCCGGCCTGAACTGTTCGATGGCCACCGGGAACTCGAACGCCGGCCTGAACGGCTGGTACCTCTCCATGCTCCTCCACAAGGAAGGCTGGAGCCGGCTCGGGTTCTACGGATACGACCTGCAGGACCAGTGCGGTTCCGCGAACTGCATGGCCATCCGGTCCGACGAGGGCCTGATCACGGAGCTCCGTGGCGCGAACTACCCGAACTATGCGATGAACGTCGGTCACCAGGGCGAGTACGCAGCCATCGCAGGCGCGGCCCACTATGCCCGCCAGGACGGCTGGTCCTTCGACCCGCGCATCAAGGTCTGCTTCGCCGACCCATCGCTTCCGTTCGACTTCACCGAAGTGCGCCGGCAGTTTGCAAAGGGCGCCATCCGCGAGTTCATGCCCGCAGGCGAGCGCTCGCTCATCATCCCTGCCCGGAAGTAAACCCAACCCAAATCTTTTTTTCGGGAGACGGACTCCCGAAGTCTGCATCGAATCGGCCGATCCGGAGTCACCGACAAACTCGATCCGACGGGTTCAAGGGTGGTTGCCTATAACTCAATTAAACTTGTGTTAACGAAAGTGAGCATGCGTAAATCCCTGCAAATTCGCGAGATTTCCCGAAAAAACGCGTCCGACGGAACTTTTCGAAACCTTTAACTCAACCCTCACCAACGTTAGGGTGAACCGCAAACGGTTTATATTGCTCTCGTGCGGATGCACGCAGGGAGGATGCTGAATGGTTGAAAACATTGTCATTGGCATCGGAATCACCGCTTTTGCCGGTGCCCTGGCAAGCGTCGCCGGAGCTGCGGAGGACGTGGAGTCCGATATCGGGTCCCAGGGGGACCCGAACTCGCAGGTCCAGCTCGCACCCCAGATGGGGTACATCCACCGGATCTTCAATAAGGCTATATCCGGTGAACCCCCCGCCTATGGCCTCTGGGTCGCCCTCGGTGCAGGGCTTGCCGCGGCATTCATGCAGGTGAATGCGAATCCGATACTTGCACTCGTGCTTGGTTGCGCCATTGCCACCCTGGTTCAGGGCATCTACGCGACCACGGCGTACCTGGGGAGGACCGCAAGCCTCGCCAAGTTCGGACAGCCGGTGTACATCGACATCCTCAAGTCGATGACCACCGTGACCATGGCCCATGCCTTCATCGCCATCTTCACCGCGGTGACGATGGTATACCTGATGAACGCCGCATTAGGCCACCCGTTCCCGCTCGCTCTCCTCGGCCTCATCTGGGGTATCGCCCTCGGAGCCGCAGGATCCGCAACAGGGAACCCGTTCTATGGCAAAGAGCGGCAGTACCAGACCCAGAAGTTCGGCGCCGGCGTGCCGGTGGCCGCCTCGGGGAACATCGTCCGGTACGCGGAAGCCGGCGAGAGGAACTCCCTGGACAACGGCTGGTTCACCGCGAAGCTCGGCGGGCCGGCCTCGGGGATCTGCTTCGGCCTCATCGTCTTCCTCGAGCTCTGGAGGACGGTGCTCTTCGAGCCCTTCTGGGCCGGCTGGGGCGCCATTATCGTCGGTGTCATCCTGATCCTCATCTTCACGTTCATCGACCGGTATGCCGAGGTCTGGGCCCGGGAAACCTTCGGACCCTATGCAAAGGAGGCGGCGAAATGACCGTAACACCGAAACCAACCGGTGGCGTCGGCATGGATCCCGTGGCAAACGCCCTCTCGATCATCCTCATGATCGCGATCATCGGTGCAGCCTGGATCCTCTTCGGCGGCTACACCCTGGTATTCAAGGCCCTCATTGCCGTCATCCTCGGCGGTGCACTCGTCGGCTTTGGCGTGCACTTCGTCCCTGTCGGCGGCGCTCCCGCTGCCATGGGGCAGGCACCGGGGATCGCGACGGGTGTCGCGATGCTCGCGGCCGGTGCAGGCCTCGCGGGCCTCTTCGGCGGAGCCTTCGCGGTTCCCCTCGGCCTCGTGACCGCCATTGTCGCGGGCGGCATCGGCGGGGCGCTCATGATGGCCATCACCTGTCTCTTTGTCACCCTCATCTACACCTACGGGATGGGGATTCCCTCGGCCTCGGGGAAGGTCAAGGTCGACCCCATCACGGGCGACTCCCAGGCCGAGTACAAGTCCCAGGGCACCGAGGGGCACGGGCTCCCGTTCTCCTCCTTCGCCGGCGGTGTAATCGGAGGGTTCATGGGAGGCCTCGGGGGGACGCTCATCTACTATGCCCTCCTGAAGGTGTACGAGGCAAAGCTTCCGACACTCCTGTCGGCCTCGGCGTCGGCTGTCGTGCCAGTTGCTGTCTCTCTCGCAGGGATCTTCGCCATCGGGATGTTCCTCGTGAACGCGGTCCTCGCCGCGTACAACATCACGGGCACCACTGAAGGGTTCCATGACCCCAAGTTCGCTCGGTTCCCGCGGGCAATATTCGCGAGCCTGGCTGCCTCCGCCGTCTGCGGTATCGTGGCGATCCTGGTCGGAGCACTGTGAGGTGGAAAGATGACTGTCAAAATTGAAGTTAAGGAAGGCGGAACCCCCCACAACACCATTATGTGGGCCGGACTCCTCGCATCCCTCGTCTGCCTCTACCTGGGCACAGGCCTGAACCTCGCGTTCAATGCCTACACCTTCTCGTTCTTCGGGGGGCTCGCGGCGGTCGCTGCCATCATCTGGGGGAGTAACACCATCAAGACCCTCTGTTCGTACGGGATAGGGACCGGTGTCCCCTCCACGGGGTACACGTCCTTTGGTGCTGGTGTCATCGCCATGCTCCTCGCGAGCCGTGTTTCCTGGTACCTGGCGCCCATCGTCCTCGTGATCGTTGCAGCCATCATCGGGGTGATCCTCGGGTACCTGGCGAACAACGTGATCATGATGAAGATCCCGGTGCTCATCAAGTCTACCGTCGAGCTCGTCATGGTCGGCGCTCTCGTGCTCATGGGGCTGGCCCTGATGACAACGAGCAGCTACTCTCTCGTGAGCATGGTATCGAAACAGACGAGCCTCCTCGGGCTTGCCTCGGCAAGCTATGGCGGCTCGTTCATCGGCATCTCCATCATAGCCGTGGCCTTCATCCTCGGCATGATCGCGGTCCAGCACCCGTTCAACGCGACCCTGGGACCGAGCTGGCAGCAGGACAGGATGCTCATGCTCGCTGCCGAGGTCGGGTTCCTTACCATGATCCCGGTCGCGCTCATGTCCATCGCGTACCTCAGTGCGTCAGCGGTAATCGTCTCGCTCGTCGTATCGGTGGCGGGCTGGCTGTATACGTACAACCAGTACCTCTGCCTCTCGCAGCGGGACGCGGCGGTATGGCTCGATGCAAAACCCATCAGGGAGCCGGAGGGACACTGATATGGGATACATTCTCGCACTGCCCGAGTTCGGGCTGGTCGTCGATCCCCTCGTCGGAGTCCTCTCCTCGGCCGGTGAGTCGCTGCAACCGATCATCGACCGGGTGGCCACCCTCGAAACCGTGGCCGACGACCTGGTGAACATGCTCTCCGGGGAGGGCAACTTCCTTGCATCCTTCCCCGGCAGGGAGAAGGTGCTCCCGGTTGCCGGTGGCATCAGTACCTTCTGGTACGGCCTCGCAGTCGGACTCTTCATCGCAGGGGTAATGGCCCTGCTCTTCGTGAGGTGATGGGCAATGGCAGAAAAGAAATCGGCAGCAAGCGGATGGCCCATCTCCAAGGGGGACTTCATCAGCGGCGATGCCAACAGCTGCGTCGCGGTCGTCACCATGGGCTCCCACCTCGACGAGAAGGGACTCTGTGACG
>DATGDI010000152.1:0-14482 GCA_035310965.1 Methanomicrobiales archaeon | reverse complement strand
GGTAATGTCAGATTCAGAGGTGAGTGAAATGGAGAACGAAACATCCGAGCAAGGTACGAAAGAATGCTGTGATTTCAAGAGTACTATGAAAGAGCGGGCGTACTGCCACGGATCCGGAGGCGCGATGTACGGGCTGGGCTTCATCGGTGCCCTGGTGTATTACCTCACCACGGCCACGAGCCTGCTTGGGGGATTCATCGGATTCCTGAAAGCACTCGTCTGGCCCGCTTTCCTGGTATACGGGGTGCTGAAATTCCTCGGGATGTAACTCGAAGGAAAGCACCAAGGAGGCCTGCGTCGCAGAAATGAACCAGATAAAAATGAAAAATTGAAAACCTTTTGTTACTCTCTCTTCCTCACTTCCACTCGTACCACTTGTCCTTGACCGTCCCATCGGGGGAGATCTCGAGTTCAAAGACGAGTGCCGCCTCGTTGAGCTTCTTTAAGGCGGGCACGGTGGTCTGGGCATAACGGGAGCCCCTCGAGCTCCATCCACCGCCCTTCA
Source organism: Methanomicrobiales archaeon (assembly GCA_035310965.1). Classification (GTDB taxonomy): domain Archaea; phylum Halobacteriota; class Methanomicrobia; order Methanomicrobiales; family JACTUA01; genus JACTUA01. Next base: position 13,977 of record DATGDI010000152.1, on the reverse strand, counting down.
TGGCGGTGGTGATCCCCGCCCCGCGGAGGACGGCCTTCCCACCATCCTTGGTCATGAGGACCCCATGGCCCTTCGCAAACATCCCTCCCTGGGGCCGCTCCATCTGCCAGAAGGTGGCAACGAATGTCACGTCCTGGCCGAGGATCTTCCCCTTTGACTCTATGGTGCTCTCCAGCTTCAGGGGTCCACCCATGTGGTACCCCGAAATGATGCGTCTTCCGACGATCTTTCCGCTCAACTCTCCGAGCATTTCGCCGAGCATATAGGTTTCACCGGATGGACGGACACGGTCGGGACGGATAACGATATCGGCGAATTATAAAAATTGAAAGTGTTAAGTCCCTCCCGGGAAAGAAATGGAATTCAGGAGCTGTAATTGAAACCGGTGTGATCAGCCTTGGCAAACATGACGTTCCTCTCGAGACACCCTCTCCTCGTCACCGCCCTGATTCTGGCCGCGATCCTCATCGCCCTGGTTTTTTTATTCGGTTGGACGCTGAGAACCGGGAGCGAATCTCATGAGTTTCAATACCGGGTGTCCATTTCAACCGAATCCACCCTCGAAAATGTCACCCTGCTCCTCCCCGTGCCTTTCGTCTACCATACCTCCTCCCTTGGAGAGGCCCTGGTGAAAGGAGAAGGGTATGGGATCCCTCCCGATTGGAGGTTGTCCCTCGAATGGGTGAATGACACTCCCATGATGAGGATATTTGCCGGAAAAATAGAGCCTGAATATCACGGGTACCCCATCCCCCTCGAGCAGGGAAGCACGCCGATCGCGACTCCGCCACCTGCGGCAACAGCCTATTCCAATGAGACACCGGTCCTGATCCCGTTGGACTTTGGGATTACCCAGACTGTCCAGCGATCGATCGATACTCAAAACCCGATCAATCGGGAACCGATGCTCTCAAATCCGGAATTGTTAAAACCGATACCCTGCCAGAACCAGCCTGGACGATGTTACCAATACCTGGTTCCGGTCTATGTCCGGTATTCATCCGTCGAGGCAGGGAATCTGACCATATCAATCTCCGATGGAGGAATGAACCAGTGGTGGGTACTGGGGTGGTCAGGCAATTCTTACGGAGATACGGTTGAAGTAATCCCGAAGGATACCAGGCAGGGATGGATCCAGGCCGAGGGAATCCTCTCAACAGGGCTTGGTCGATATTAAAAAAACGAAGAAATCGGTGGTAATTCCATCAGGAAGATATGCATAGTGCCGGACGTTTCAAACCCGCAACAGCAGTGCGAGGAACGTAAGAAAAAGAGTTGAATGATTTCTCATCGAAGACGAACCCGATGAGGACGGGGAGGTTCCCCGGGGAATATACGAAGACCGGGTTGAAGCAGTGCTTCTCGCAGTACGCCCTGGCACCGTCGGTCATGAGATGCCGGGAGCAGGCGCTCGCGAGCTCGAGTTCCACGATGGTCTTTCCGTCGATGGAGATCTCCCGCCCCGCGTAGAAGACCACGCAGCCGGGGTCATCGGGGATCTCGAAGATCTGCTTCTGTGACATACTCTGCTTTTATTATTTTATTGCAGGCGATATATAAAACTAATCACATCTGTGACACGGTGTGGCAGGGCAGGGGCACCCCCGAAACCGGGTGGGATTCCTTCGCCCGTGCCATAGGGCATGAAATCCCGATTCTTCCCGATCCCGGAGGAATCGCTGGATTTTCAGGGCACCTCACGCCCTGAGAGTCCAACGGGTGGAGATGGCATGGGTCGGACAGAACCCGTTGCATTTGAGGCAGGTGATGCAGAGGTGCATCCTCACCGGGTATACCATATCGCCCACGATCCCAAACACCCCCATGGAGCACATCTCCAGGCATACCCGGTAGTCGCAGCAGAGGTGCCGGTCGATGTACACCTCCACTGCGATGGTGCCGGGGGGCGAGATCTCCAGGGGGTATCACTCCTGCCCATTTGGCCGTGGTGGACGCTTGGCGGGTGGGCGTGAAAAGATGTTCAGACGGGGGGTAAAAATAGGTATCCCATGGGTGCTCTACCGGTGCCCCCAGTACGCCTCGATGAGCATCCCCGTCGCCTTCTCGATCCGGGCAAACCCGACCCGCTCGAACTGCACCACTTTCCCGGCGTCCAGCGCGACCATCGGCTCGCAGTAGCCCCTTAAATCCCCGTCGGGCTTGTGGAGGACACAGGGGATGGTGTGGGCCGGCGGGACCCACTGGACGATGGGGGCCTTTGCCTTCCGGGCCTCGTCGAGGGATTTCCCGGCGAACTTCGCGACCATGCAGTCCTTCCCCTCTCCGAGGGTGATGTTGAAGAGGTCCTTCAGGCGAATCATCCCGGGACACACGAGGTCGGCCTTCGGGATGAAGACGCTCCCGTCGAAGGGGAGGTTGCGGTACCCGCGGGAAGCATCGTTCGGGTGGAGCATGGCCTGTGCGGTGAAGCCGCAGGGAGCGTCCTCGATCTCGAGGAGGACCGGATCGGGGACGAAGGAGTACCGGTTCGCCACGGGATCGACGATATCCCGGTTCTTGGCGTACAGGTTCTCCCAGGAGAAGGAGATGTCTGTCTCGCCGATCCCGATCTCAAGCACCGCGTTCCGGACGGCCTCCGGGGTGATCCCCCGGCGGGCGATGGCCCGGAGGGTCCCGAGCCGGATGTCGTTCCAGCCGGTGAAGGTACCCTCGGCGATACCCGCCTTCATCTGCGAGGTGGAGAGAACTACGCCCTCGATCCCCATCCGCCCGTAGTGCCTGTACACGGGCTGCTTCCAGCCGAAGTAATCGAAAATGTAGCGCTGCCGTGCGGTGTTCGCGATATGATCCTTGCCCCGGATGACGTGGGTGATCCCGAGAAGATGGTCATCGACCGCCACGGAGAAGTTCATGAGGGGAAAGACGGTCGCATCCACCCTCGGGTGCGGCGGGGAGGAGACGATCCGGAGGGCCGAGAAGTCCCTGACGGCCGGATCGGGGTGCTCGATATCGGTCTTCACCCGCAGGGTGACCTCCCCCTCTCCATACTCTCCGTCGAGCATCGCCTCGAAGAGCTCCAGGTTCTTCTCGGGGGAGATCTCACGGCAGGGGCAGGGCTTCTTCGCGAGCTTCAGCTCCCGGAACTGGTCTGCCTCGCAGGTGCAGACATAGGCTCCGCCGATCTCGATGAGTTTCCTGGCATGTTCGTAATAGGTATCGAGCCGGTCGCTCTGGAACACGATGTCGTCGATAAGGAGATCGAGCCAGGCGCAGTCCTCCCGCACCGTGGTGTAGGCATCGGGGTCGACCCGGCGCGGGTCGGTGTCCTCGATCCGGAGGATGTACTTCCCGCCATACCGGCGGACGTAGGCGTCGTTCAGGAGGGCCGCACGGGCATGGCCCAGGTGGAGCGGGCCGCTCGGGTTCGGGGCAAACCGCATGACCACGCCCTTCTCGGCACCCTCGAGGGCCGGGAGGCCGGCCTTCACATGCTCCCGGGTCTCCGAGAGCTCCCGGAGGAGCTCCGGAGCGATGCGGGCGAGCTCCTCCCGCTGCTTTTCAGGGGAGAGGGAAGAGACCTCCGTCACCGCGGCTTTCGCGAGCACCGAGATCTTCCGTCCCTCCGACCGCAGCTCGGGGTACTCGCCCATGATACGGGAGACCACCGTCCCTGCCTGGGGCTTCCCGCCGTACTTCACGGCGTTCTGGAGGGCGTATTTCCTCACCAGTATGTCGAGATCCTCTGCCATGTCACGATCCCCGTGCGAGGAAGTGGTCCCCAAGGGATAGAAGGAGCTGCTTCTCCTCGCTCTCGGGGATGACTCCCAGGCAGGCCTTCCCGGTGCCGAGGATCCGCTCCGCGGTCTCCCTCACGTCGGCGATGACCCCCGCCTCCTCGAGGGATTTCACGACCTTCTCCACCCCGGCCTCTGACAGGGGCCCTCGGGGAAGGTCCATTCCCTTCTCCCTCGCCCGGATGGCGATGAGGGTCTTTTTCCCCTCCCTGAGGTCGGAACCCCGGTCCTTGCCGCTCACCGACGAAGGCACGGTGAGGTCGATGAGGTCGTCCTGGATCTGGAAGGCGATGCCCGTGGTGAGGCCGAACTGGTAGAGGGCGTCCGCCTGCATGGGCTTTCCCCCGGCGAGGATGGCCCCCATGGAGGCCGCGGCCGCGTAGAGGGAGCCCGTCTTCTTCCTCACCATCTCCAGGTACTCCACCTCCGAGACCTCCTCCTCGCTCTCGAAGGCCATGTCCCGGTGCTGGCCGTCGCAGATCTCGGCACAGGTGTGGGCGAGGAGGGAGACAGCCCTCACCCGGGCCGTGTCGGGGGCGGGGGTCCGGCAGAGGAACTCGAAGGCCTGGGCGTAGAGGACGTCGCCCGCGAGGATGGCCGTCGGCTCGTCCCAGAGGGTGTGGACCGTGGGAACTCCCCTTCTCTCCTCGTCCTCGTCCATGATGTCGTCGTGGATGAGGGTGAAGGAGTGGATCAGCTCCACGGCGAGGGCCGCGGGCATGAGGTCGAAGGCCGATCCCTTCTTCACCGAGTCGGCGGCGAGGAAGAGCATGGCGGGACGGAGCCTCTTTCCCCCGGCGGTGAGGAGGTGGGCGGAGGCCTTCGCGAGCTCGCCGTAGGGGTTCCCGAAGTGGTGGTGGATGGCAAGGTCCACGTCCTCCGCCACTCCGTGAAGGTACTCGGTGAGTTGCATGGGGGCCTCACCTCGCGAGGATCATCCTCTGGCCGTTCCTGAGGATGTGGAGATCCTTCTGGAAGGTGTAGCCCGCCTCCTCGGCGAACTCGGTGTAGGCCCCTGTCTGCTCCATCCCCCCGTGGGAGGGAATGATGTGCTGGGGGTCGAGGAGGTGAAGGAGCTCGTAGTGGTCCTCCCGGTAGGCATGGCCCGAGACGTGGAGGTCCTCGAAGATCCGGGCGCCCTTCATCCGGAGCCGGGTCTCTACCATGTACCGCTGGCCGAAGTTCATGGGGTTCGGGATGACCTTTGCCGAGAAGAGGATCTTGTCCCCCTTGTCGATCTTGTACGGGGTATCGTCGAGGGCGATCCGGGTGAGGATGGAGCCCGGTTCCCCCTGGTGCCCCGTGACGATGGGCACGAACTTTTCCTTCCCCATCTTCATCATCCGTCGCATGGTCCGCTCCACGGTCCGCCGGTTGCCGAACATGGAGAGGGTCTGGGGAAACCCGACGAGCTTCATCTGCTCGGCGGTGGAGGAGTAGCGCTCCATGGACCGGCCGAGGAGGACGGGCTTCCTCCCGATCTCGTGGGCGCACTCGGCGATGGTCTTCACCCTCGCGATGTGGGAGGAGAAGGTGGAGACGAGGATGGCATTCTTGTCATCCTCGTAGCTCGTCATGGTGTCCCGCACGACGTCCCGGGCGACCCGCTCGCTCGGGCACCTCCCGCTCATGTGGACGTTCGTGGACTCGCCGAAGAGGACGAGGACCCCCTCCTTCCCGATCTGCCGGAGCCGGGCAAAGTCCGGGGGCTCCCCGATAACCGGCGTCCGGTCCAGCTTGAAATCGTTCGAGTACACGATGGCGCCCTGCGGCGTGTGGAGCACGGGCATCACCGTATCGATGATGGAGTGCTGCATCCTTACGAACTCGAGGGTCAGGGTCGGCGAGATGGTGTACTTCTGGCCCGACCTGAGCACGAAGAGTTTGTTGTTCACCCCGAACTTCTGCTCACCCGCGATCTGCTGCCGGATCAACTCGATGGTATACGGCGTGGCCACGATGGGTGCGTTGTACCGGTGGGCGAGCTTCGTGATGGCCCCTATATGGTCCAGGTGACCGTGGCTGCAGACGATGGCTCTCACCGTCCCCTCTACGGTATTCATCATCGTATCGTCGGGTATTGCCTTCATCTGGATGAGATCCAGCGAGTGCATGTTCTCGATCTCGGCATCCTCGTGGATCATCACCTGGTCGAGGCGAAGCCCCATGTCGAAGACCACGATCTCCTTTCCGCAGCGGACGGCGGTCATGTTCCGGCCGACCTCGTCGTAGCCGCCCACCGCGATAACCTCAATTTCCATCTGATATCTCCTGTATTCTCTCAATCATCTGCCGGGTCGTCCCGGTGATCCATGTTCGTACGCTTCTCATCGATTTCACCGTCCGGGCCCCAGAAAGGAACATGGCGACGGCCAGCTCCTTCGTGAACCCTTCTAAGACACTCGTCACTGCTTCTTCGGATTCCATGGCGGGCGCGAGGAGGGGGAGGGCCATCCCGCAGAGGTCCGCGCCGAGGGCAAGGGCCTTTGCCATATCGAGCCCGCTCCTCACCCCTCCCGTGGCAATGACCGGTCCGTTCCCGGCCACCTCCCTGAGGCTCACCACCGTGGGGATGCCCCAGTCCACGAACTTCCCGCCCATCCGGGCCGAGAGGCTCTCGGGCGAGCGGATGCACTCCACCCTCGCCCACGAGGTCCCGCCGAGGCCGCCGATGTCGATGGCCGAGACCCCCGCGGCCCAGAGCCGGGCCCCCATCTCCCTCGAGATACCGGCCCCGGTCTCCTTCACGATGACCGGGGTCCCGAGATCCCTGCAGAGGGTGCCGATGGCCGCGAGGCACCCGCGGGCGTCATGATCCCCCTCGGGCATGATGGCCTCCTGGAGGAAGTTCGCATGGATGCAGAGGGCCTGGGCGTCGATCATCTCCACGGCCCGCTCCGCCCACTCGATCCCATGGTCCCTGAGCTGGACCACCCCCAGGTTCGCGCAGAGGAAGGCCCGGGGGGCCGCCTCCCGCACCACCGTGAAGGAGTCCTCGAGGTCCGGGTCCTCGAGGGCGGCCCGCTGGGAGCCGACCCCCATCCCGATCCCGAATCTCTCCGCGGCGGCGGCAAGGTTCCGGTTGACGGGGAGGGCGTCCCGGTGCCCGCCGGTCATGGCCGCGATGAAGAGGGGCGATGAGAGCCGGTGGCCGAGGAACCGTACCCCGGTGTCGATCTCACCAAGGGAGCACTCCGGGAGCGCCGCGTGGACGAGGCGCACGTCGGAGAACCCCGAGAAGCCCGCCTCCACCCGGCCCTCGGCGCAGATCCGGAGGTGGTCCCCTTTCCGTGACGATGTGCTGTTCTCTTCTTCCATCTTCCTCTACCCTCCGCCTATGGTCGTGCCCCCGTGCGGGCGCCCGTCCAGGAAGTCCCCGATCCGGGATGCATGGAAGATGGAGGAGCCTGTCCCCTCCTCTGCAAGGGCCAGAAGCTCGGCGAGCTTCCCCTCCATGCCGCCTGTCACGTCGGTGTTCCGGGATCCCCCGGCGAGCCCGGCCCCCTGCCCCGGGGTGATCCTCCCGAGGACCTTTCCGTCCTTCCCGAGTACGCCCGGGACGTCCGTGGCAAGGCCCACCCGGTCCGGGGAGAGGGCCCGGGCGAGGCTCGCGACGAGCTGGTCCCCCGAGACGATGGAGGCGCCCCGGGCGGTGTCCGTCACCACGTCGCCGTGGAGCACCGGGGTCACCCCGAGGGCGAGGAGGAGCCCGACGGGCCGCCAGTCGGGATCCCGGAGCCTCCCGTCAACCGCGACGCAGTGGCCCAGGGGATGAATCCCGATGGCCTCCCGGCCGGCCGCCCTGAGGGAATCCACCACGACGGCATTCAGCCGGGCGACCGCGGAGTGGGTCTCGGCGATGCCGGCGACATCCCCCGGAGGGATCCCCCGGTCCAGCCGGTGCCGGTGTGCCTGGGGGTGCCCGCAGGATCCCGCCCCGTGGACGAGGATCACCCCTACCCCCGGTCGCCGGGCGATCTCGCCCGCGCAGGCCGCGATCCGGTCGGCGCGGATGGCGCAGTCACCCGCCTTGTCCGTGATGACACTCCCCCCGAGCTTGAGCAGGATACTAGACATTCTTCTCCCTTCTCGCTCCCTCTGTATCGAGGATGGTCACAATGGCCTGGGCATCGCAGGACCGGATGGCCCCCGCGACCCTGCCCTGGGCCCGGGGAGGGGTGAGGGCGATCATGCACCCTCCGCCGCCGGCGCCCGTGGTCTTTGCCCCGAAAGCCCCCGCCGAGCGGGCGGCGAGGACGAGCCGGGAGAGGGCCGGGTGGCCCACCCCGAGGGCATCGAGGAGGGCGTGGTTCGTGTTCATGAGGTTCCCGAGTGCCTTCAGGTCATGGAGCCGGAGGAGGGACTCCTGGGTGAGGGCCCCGATGGCATCGAGGATGGGGTCCACGATGCCAGGGTGCCGCTCCCGTTCCTTCCCTACCCTCTCCACCATCAGGGAGGTGTTGTGGGAGACCCGGCTGTTTCCCACGACGATGGGGAGGTTCACCGGGGGGAGCCTCCTCTTCTCGGTCCCCCGGATGAAGACGACCCCCCCGAAGGAGGAGACGAAGGTGTCCGTCGCGGAGGCCCTTCCCTGCTGGACCTTCTTCTCGATCTCGAAGGCCTGCCGGGCGACCTCCTCCCTCGTGAGGCCCTTCCCGAACTCGTCGTTTATCGCGCAGAGGGTCGCGACGGTCACGGCCGCCGAGGACCCGAGGCCGCTCGAGGACGGGAGCTGGGAACGGACATAGACCATGGCCCGTACCCCCATCGCCCCCAGGCACTCGTTGATGTACGGGGACTTCACCCGGCCCGGCTGGCGCTTCTTCCTCACCGTCACCGAGACCCGGTGCTGGATGGCCATGGCGAGGCCCGGCCGGCCATAGACCACCGCATGCTCCCCGAAGAGGAAGATCTTCCCGGGTGCGGACCAGGTCGCCACCTTACATCACCGCGATGGCAGCGTAGCCCACGACCTCTCCGAGGTCGCCCGTCACATCGCCGCTCGTCCGGTAGGTGAGGAGCTCCCCGCGGGTGGCCCCCGCCTCCCTCGCCGCGAGGCAGAGGGCCGCGATGGGTCCGTAGCCGCAGGCCGAGACCCCCCGTTCCTCGATCCGACGGAAGAACTCATCGGTGTCCAGGTTCTTCAGCGCCTCGATGGCATAGCGGTCGTTCATCTTCGCAACCTCCTCGGGGACGTAGTGGGAGAAGTCGCTGGAGGCAACAATCCGGATCTCCCGCCGGGTGCGCCTCTGTGCCCTGCCGATCTTTTCGGCGAGATCGGAGGCTGACCGGAGACCCTGGTCCCCCATCATGACCGGTGCGATTCTTGCGCGGGGGAACCGGTGCTTGATGAAGGGCATCTGGACCTCGAGAGAGTGCTCCCCCTGGTGCGAGAACTCGTCCACCTCGATCCCGAGCTCCCCGACGAATTCGGCGTCCACGTCCACCATGCCGAGGGGGGTCTCCCAGGGAATGGCCGAGGCGCAGGTCAGGAAGCCCCGGTGGCTCGGGCCGACGACGACGAAGGTGCCGGAGAAACCGGGATCCACCGCCGCAAAGGCCACCCCGGCGACCGGCCCCGAGTAGGGATAGCCGGCATGGGGCGAGACGATCCCCCTCACCCCCTCGACGACCTTCCCCGCCTTCAGGTATCCGGCGACGAGCTGCTCCAGGTGGTGCGGGTCCCGGGGGTAGAACTGGCCTGCGACGCTGCAGGAGCGGACCTTCATCCCCATCACCCATCCACGGGAACCCTAGATCTCGGTCTCGAAGTCCTCGAGGGTGAGGTTCGTCGCGACACCCCGGAGGCGGAGCATCTCCTTCGTGAGGAGATAGTAGATCAGGGAGAGCGCCTTCCTCCCTTTGTTGTTCGTGGGGATGACGAGGTCGATGTAGCCCGTCATGTTGTTCGTGTCGCAGAGGGCGACCACGGGAATCCCCGACTGGACCGCCTCGGTCACCACCTGGGCGTCCCCGATGGGGTCGGTCACCATGACGACCTCCGGCTCCAGGTACCCGGGGATGTTCTGGTTCGTGAGCATACCCGGGATGAACCGGCCGGTCACGGACATGGCCCCGATGGCCTCCGCGAATTTCTTCGCGGGGTACTGGCCGTACTGCCGGGAGGTGACGATGAGGACCTTCGGCGGCTCGTACTGGGCGAGGAACTTGGCGGCGGTCTTGATCCGCTCGTCGGTCGCCCGGATGTCCAGGATGTAGAGACCGTCCCCCCGGACCCGGTAGATGTACCGCTTCATGTCCTTGCTCTTCTGCTGGGTCCCGATGTGGACGCCGGCGGCGAGGTATTCCTCGACCGGCGCCAGGGGCTCCTTTAATTCTATCTCCATCTCGTTCGCTTGCGTCATAGGATCTCCTCGATTCGTATCAGTTCGTTCAGCTTCGCGGTCCGCTCCCCGCCGACCACGCCGCACTTCAGGAAGATGCAGCCAAAGGCCGTGGCGAGGTGGGCAATGGTATCGTCATTCGTTTCCCCGCTCCGGTGGCTCATGACCGTCTCCATGCCGTGCCGGTGGGCGAGCTTCACGGCCTCGAAGGTGTCGGTGAGGGTCCCCACCTGGTTCGGCTTGATGAGGACGCAGTCCGCCGATCCCGCCTCGATGCCCGTCATGATCCGTTCAGTTGAGGTGACGAAGAGGTCGTCCCCGCAGACGAGGCACCGGTCGTTCACCTGACGGGTCAGGTCGGCGAAACCGGAAAAGTCGTCCTCGTGGAGGGGGTCTTCGACGTAGACCAGGCCGTAGGCGTCAATGAGCTCGGCCATGTAGGCGATCTGGTCCTCGGTGGACCGGTCAGTCTCCCGGTACCGGTATCGGCCGTCGCGAAAGAGCTGGCTTGCCGCGACATCGATCCCCATGTTGATGGAGATCTTCATGTCATCGGAGACGGTCTCCACCGCCTCCCGGACCACGTCGAAGGCGGTCCGGTCGTCGATCTGGGGGGCCCAGGCCCCCTCGTCCCCCTTGCCGCAGGTGATCCCGCGGGTCGAGAGGGTCTCCTTCACACGCCGGTGGACGGCGGCGTTTGCGAAGACCGCCTCACGGGCATCGGCGGCACCGGTGGGGACGACCAGGAACTCCTGGATCTCCGTCGCTCCCGGGGCATGGGCCCCGCCGCCGATGACGTTCCCGAGGGGAAGGGGCGTTCCCGTGACGAAGATCCCGCCCAGATACGTAAAGAGGGGGAGCCCCATCGCCGAGGCCGCCGCTCTTGCATTCGCGAGGGAGAGGGCCGTCGAGACGTTCGCCCCGATGGAGGAGAAGTCCGGCGTCCCGTCGACCTCCCGGAGGAGCTCGTCGAAGCCGGTCTGGTCGGCCGCGTCCTCCCCGATGAGAGAGGGGATGAGCCGGGCCTGGGCGTCCTCCACCGCCTCCCCCGCAGGCCGGGCCTTTGCCTCGTAGGCTCCCGTGGATGCCCCGCTCGGGGCCGCCGCCCGGCCGAAGCCGCTCTCGGTCCAGACCTCGGCCTCCACCGTAGGGTTCCCCCGGGAGTCGAGGATGGTCCGCATCCTGATGAGCTCGATGTCAGTCATAAGGGTCAGATTCCCACCCTTCGCTTCACGGTGATGGGGATCATCTCGGAGTCGAACTCCTCGATGGCGATCTCCAGGGGATCGGTCCGCTCCGACTTGATGAGCACCGGTGCCCCCATGGAGATCTGGAGCGCCCGCGCCCCGATGATCCTCGCCCGTTCGTACCGGGTATATGTCTCCATCTTCCCTCCACTCCGTTCAGTCTTTTCGATGTTTCCGCCTTCCCGATGGGGCCGCTGAGATTTGAACTCAGGTCACAGCATCCCGAACGCCGCAGGATGGTCCAGGCTACCCCACGACCCCTCACTGGTATGGATTGAGATCGTCGATGATCTCCTTGTGGGAGAGGAGCATCCTCCGGCAGCAGTAGCGTTCCACACCGAGGTCGGTGAGGACCCTGGCAGGGTCCTCCCCGGCGTCCCGCCGCGTTTTGAACTCCTCCCAGACCGTGGATATCACCTTTCCACAGGTAAAGCATCGCACGGGTATCATGGCGATCGGTCTCTCATTAAGTCTCCGCCCCTCACCGATAAGACTTTTGGAACTTCTTCCTCGCCCCGCGGCCGTGGGGCTTCTTTGACTCCTTCTGCCGCGAGTCGTTGACGAGGAGCGTCCGGTCGTACCCGAGGTACGTGTCCTTGATCTTCGGGTCGTTGTGCCAGGCGAGGATCCCCCGGGCGAGGGCGGTCCGGACCGCCTCGGCCTGGCCGGTGATGCCTCCCCCGCGGACCTCGATGGTCGCGTCGATGCCCTCCATGGCCATCGGGAGGAGGGTCAGGGGCTCGGAGATCTTCATCCGGGCGAGCTCGGTCCCGTAGATCTCGAGGGGAACCGAGTTGATCCGGATCCTCCCCTGGCCCGCCTTGAAGGTGGCCCTCGCCACCGCCGTCTTGCGCTTGCCGCTCGTATTGATGATCTTCACCATGCCTTACTCCCTCCCGAAGGATGCCCCGAGGAACTTCGAGACCGTCCCGAGGGTCACGAACTGGGGCGTGGAGAGCCTCTTCACCGAGGCGGCCTCCAGGGTCTCCATCTCCTTGCCCTGGAAATCCCTCGGAATTCCCACGTACACCTTCACCCTTTTCAGCGCCTCGATCCCCCGCTCCCGCTTGTAGGGCACCATCCCCCGGATGGTCCGCTTGATGATGTGGTCAGGCCGCCGGGGGAAGTGGGGTCCCCACCCCCGCGAGCCGCGCTCCCTCTTGTGCCGGTAGAGAGAGAAGACCCGGGCCCGGGTTCCCGAGATGATGGCTTTCTCGGCGTTCACGACGGCGATCTCCTCGCCGGCGAGGAGCCTCGTCGCGAGGATGGAGGCCATCCTTCCGAGGATCATCCCGTCTGCATCGATGATGGTCACCATGGTGTCACCTGAGGATCCTCACGCCGTTCCCCTTGGGGTTCTTCTTCAGGAGCTCCTCGATGGAGAGGCAGGTCCCCTCGGCCTTCTCGATCTTCTGCGTCGCGCCCGCAGAGAAGTTGAGAGCCGCGATGACCACCGGCTGGGTGATGATGCCGGTCCCGAGGACCTTCCCCGGGACGATGAAGGTCTCGCCCGGACGGGCGTACCGGCTGATCTTGCTCACGTTCACCTCGGCGTAGTTCCTGCTCGGGGCCTCCAGCCGGTCGGCGATGTCGCTCCAGATGCCCGCATCGTTCTTCCGGGAGGTCTCCTTCAGCCGGGTGATGAGGGTGAGCAGGCGCGGATTGGTCTTCCCGTTCGTTCTCGTCATGGTGCCTCCTTACCGGAGACATCGGAGATGATGGTCTCGAGGTCTATCGCCTTCTTCCTGAGGTTCTCGACGGCGGTGGAGAGGATCTCCATCACCGGGAGGGACCCGTCGCCCTCCACCGAGAAGATGAACCTCTCGGGGTCCGGGCTCACCCGGATGGACATCTTTCCCCCGATGGATGCGGAGAGGCAGGCCCGCTCGCAGAGGCGGCAGAGGGAACAATCCTCGAGGTGGCCCTCCAGGACCACCGCCTTTTCCCCTTCCTTCCCGAGGACTCCCCGGGGACATTCGTCCACGCACATCCCGCAGCCGTCGCAGGCCTCGTCGATGGCGATGACCGGGTAGTTCTTGTACCCGCAGGCCGTGGTCGCCTGCCACTTGGCATGCTCCCTCCCCGTGGAGAGGTGCGCCTTCGCCTCGACGACCACCTTCTGGTCCTCGATCAGCTTGACGATGGGGATGTTCTCGTCGACCGGCCCCGCGCTCGTGTCCTGCGGGATGAGGTCCCGCGAGTACACCATCCGGGGCCCCTCTACCGAGAGGGTGTAGGTGGCCGTACAGGCGGGACAGCCCGCACCCTGGCAGGAGCACTGGTCCTTCGGGACATGGGTGGAGAGCTCGGTCCGGAGGGGGATGAGGCCCAGCCGGTGGGCGAGCATCTCATCGAAGAGGACGCTCGTGTTGTCGTAGATCCTGATATCGTCGATGGCGAGGGTCGGGACGCCCGAGATCATCTCCCTCCGCAGGGAGTTCGCGAGGGCCGGCCAGGCCCCGGCGAGGTAGAACCGGGCGGCGTTGTCCGCCAACCGGACAAAGGTGATCTCCATGTCTAGACTCTCCTTCCCCGCCGGCCTCCCTTCGGTCGGCAGCTGTCGTGGGGCACGGGGGTCACGTCCTCGATCCTCCCGATCCGCATGCCTGCCCGGGCAAGGGCCCGGATGGC